>DOHE01000269.1 GCA_003535395.1 Clostridiales bacterium
CCACTGCTTCCTGGACGGCCGGGATGTGCCTCCGGACAGCGGGGCCGCATTTGTCAGGGAATTGGAGCAAAAAATTGAAGAATTGGGCACTGGCCGGATCGCCACTGTCATGGGCAGGTATTACGCAATGGATCGGGACAATCGCTGGGAACGCGTATCCCGGGCATACGCGGCCATGACAGCCGGACAAGGACTTAAGGCCTGTACCGGTTCCGAGGCGGTCGAGGCTTCGTACAAGAGAAAGGAAATGGATGAGTTCGTAGTTCCCACCGTTATCACAAATGACCGGGGAAGTCCCCTGGCCACTGTGTCTGCCGGGGATGCGGTCATTTTCTTTAATTTCCGGCCGGATCGGGCCAGGGAGATCACCCGCGCATTTGTGGATGCCGATTTTAAGGGATTTGACCGCAGTCAGGGCCGGATCCCCGTGAAATTTGTTTGCATGACGCAGTACGACAAAACGATACAGAATGTGGAAATTGCCTTCAAACCCGAGAGTCTTGACAACACATTTGGAGAAACCGTCAGCAGACACGGGCTTAAGCAGCTTCGCATCGCAGAAACAGAAAAATATGCACATGTCACATTTTTTTTCAATGGCGGGCAGGAAGCTGTATATCCCGGGGAGGATCGGGTGCTGATCCCTTCCCCCAAGGTGGCTACCTACGACTTAAAGCCTGAAATGAGTGCCGGGGAAGTTACCGATGCGGTGGTAGAGCGGATCCGGTCCGGAGTCTATGATGTTATTATCCTGAATTATGCCAATCCGGACATGGTGGGGCATACCGGCATTTTTGAAGCGGCTGTCAGGGCCATTGAAACGGTGGATGCCTGCATCGGGCGTGTGGCGGAAGCCGTTTTAGAACAGGGAGGCGCGCTTCTCATCACGGCAGATCACGGCAATGCAGAAATCATGACGGATCCGTTGACGGGAGGGCCCATGACGGCACATTCCACTTTTCCGGTGCCTTTTATCGCCGCCGGGATGAAAAATATCCAGCTAAAGAGCGGACGTCTGGCGGACATTGCGCCTACCCTGCTTGAGTTGCTGGACATCCCCGTGCCGAAGGAAATGACAGGAACCTCCCTCATTCAAAAGATACCGCAGGATACCGCGGGCAAATTCATTCACGGATGCAACTGCACCAGCAGGGAATCGAATAAATGATCAAGATTTGGAGGAAAGAGTTATGAAACAGTATATTGAGATCGAAAACGTATTCGCCCGGGAAATCCTTGATTCCAGGGGGAATCCCACCATTGAGGTGGAAGTGATCGTGGAAGGCGGGATCTTAGGCCGTGCAGCCGTCCCTTCCGGGGCTTCGACAGGCGCCTTTGAAGCGGTGGAATTGCGGGATGGAGACAAAAACCGTTATCTGGGCAAAGGCGTGGAAAAAGCGGTCGACAATGTCAATACCCTTATCGCTCCTGAAGTAGAGGGAATGAACGTGTTTGACCAGGTGGCCATTGACCGCGCCATGATCGCGCTGGACGGCACCCCCAATAAAAGCAAACTGGGCGCCAATGCGATCCTGGGAGTATCCCTGGCGGTTGCCAAGGCTGCAGCGGAAACGCTGGGGATCAGCCTCTACCAGTATATCGGCGGCGTGAATGCCAAGGTGCTGCCGGTGCCCATGATGAACATCATCAATGGCGGCAAGCATGCCGACAACAGCGTGAACATCCAGGAATTCATGATCATGCCGGTGGGGGCAGACAGCTTCAGGCAGGCGCTCCAGTGGTGCGCCGAAGTCTTCCACAACTTAAAGTCCGTGCTCAAAGCCAAAGGATACAGCACCGCGGTCGGAGACGAAGGCGGATTCGCACCCAACCTGAAAACGGATGAGGAAGCGATCCAGGTGATCATGGAAGCCATCGTCAAAGCCGGATTTACACCGGGGAAAGATTTTCGTCTTGCCATCGATGCAGCCGCAACGGAAATGTACCAGGAAGACGGGACCTATTTCTTCTGGAAGACCGGGATCCGCAAGACCCGCAAAGAGATGGTGGATTTTCTTGCGGAACTGGTGGACAAGTATCCTATCATTTCCCTGGAAGACTGTGTGGCGGAAGAAGACTGGGAAGGCTGGAAAATGCTTACCGAACGGGTAGGCAGTAAGGTACAGCTCGTGGGAGACGACCTTTTTGTCACCAATACCCAGCGTCTCAAAAAGGGCATCGATATGGGCGTTGCAAATTCCATCCTCATCAAAGTCAATCAGATCGGATCACTGACGGAAACTCTGGAAGCCATTGAAATGGCCAACCGGGCAGGATACACTGCAGTGACCTCCCACCGCTCAGGTGAAACCGAAGATGCCACCATTGCTGACATTGCCGTAGCGACCAATGCCGGGCAGATCAAGACCGGCGCTCCTTCCAGAACGGACCGGGTGGCTAAATACAATCAGCTGATCCGTATCGAAGAGGAACTCGGTGAAGCTGCAGTATATCCAGGACTCAACGCCTGGTTCAATTTGAAGAATCCGTAATACATTGCAGCCGGAAGGCTGCGCATCTGCAATGCGCATTGTGGTTGCGCGTTGTGGTTGCGCATTGTGGATACGCATGCAAAAACCCCGGGGTTCCCTGCATCACATGGGAGCTCCGGGGTTTTTTATGGATAATGCATCATTTTGCCCGCTGTGGCATCACAGCCTTTTGGCGATGGCTTCCAGAAAATCTCTTGAATTTACAACGTTTTTGTTCGAATTGGAGGCCAGTTCTGCCAGATCCCGGGTCATGATCCCATCAACGATGGTATTTAAAGAGGCTTTTTCCAATCGGTCAGCAAATTTGTACAGATCCGGCGTCTCGTCCATTTCGCCGCGTTTGCGCAGGGCACCGGCCCATGCGAACAGAGTGGCGATGGGGTTGGTGGAAGTCTGCTCTCCTTTAAGATGCTTGTAGTAATGCCGTGTCACTGTGCCGTGGGCGGCTTCATATTCGAAGTTGCCGTCGGGGGACACCAGCACGGATGTCATCATGGCCAGGCTGCCAAAAGCGGTTGCCACCATGTCGGACATCACATCCCCGTCATAGTTTTTGCATGCCCAGATGAAGCCGCCCTCCGAGCGGATGACCCGAGCCACGGCGTCATCGATCAGGGTGTAAAAATACTCTTCCATACCCGCAGCTTTGAAGTCTGCAGCAAATTCAGTGTCATAAATTTCCTGGAACAGGTCCTTAAACCGGTGATCGTAGATTTTGGAGATGGTATCCTTGGCAGCAAACCAGACAGGCTGCCGGGTGTCCAGGGCATACCGAAAACAGGCACGGGCAAAACTGATAATGGAATCATCCAGGTTGTGCATTCCCATCAAGATGCCGGGGCCTTTGAAAGTATGTATTTCCTGGCGGGACAGTTCCCGTCCGCTGCTGGCAGTAAATACAAGCTCGGCTCTCCCTGGCTCTGAGACCTGGTACTCCACGTTCCGGTAGATGTCCCCATAGGCATGACGGGCGATGGTGATCGGCCGGGCCCAGGTGGTGACGAAGGGTTTGATGTTTGGCACCAAAACGGGAGCCCGGAACACAGTGCCGTCCAGAATCGCCCGGATCGTACCGTTGGGGCTTTTCCACATTTTCTTAAGATTGTATTCTTCCACCCTTTGGGCGTTGGGCGTGATAGTGGCGCATTTTACTCCCACCCGGTGTCTGCGGATGGCCAGCGCTGCTTCCGTGGTGACTCTGTCTTCGGTTTGGTCCCGATGTTTAAGACCCAGGTCATAGTATTCTGTTTTAAGATCCACATAAGGATCCAGGAGGATCTCCTTGATCATGGCCCATAGGATCCGGGTCATTTCATCTCCGTCCATTTCGACAACGGGATTTTGCATCTTGATTTTTGACATGCAGTTATTTCTCCTTTTGCAGATTCAGCGTATGTTCTGTCGTGTTCGACTTGAGCTGTTCAATTTTTTTCAGGATCTCCGGGATGCTTTCTTCCATCAGTTCTTTGTAAAAACCTTCGTAGTCAAAACAAATGTCGTCACTGGATTCAATGCTGCGTGCGTACGCTTCCAGCAGGGGAAAGTCCTTTTGATAACAGTGAAAGGAATTTGCACGGTGGACATAGGATCCCATTTCGACTCCAAGGGTGTCTGCCACCCGCTTTTGCAGCATAATGAAGGCAAAAGCATTCATAAATGTGGCTTCCGGGGCGTCATTGCTGCGCATCAGCACTTTCAGGTGCAGACGGCCCTGCCGGATGAAAAACTGCATGTGCTGCAGACAGGCCGGGGAGGTGTTGCCCGGAGACGTGTCATGTTTCCATTCCCGCACGTCGATCACCGCCCTGCGGCTTTCCGGATTGCGCTTGAGTTCCGCATAGATGAAAGGGAGCTGTTCTGCGATCCGGGAGTGATAGGTATAGTCCCATCCGGAGCCAATACGAAAATCAAGGATGCCGTCCAGTACCTCCATTACGTACTGCTGCAAATCCGGATGCCCTCCGATGAATAACCGCGTCACCCGGGGTTCAGCCAGGGGCTGCACCACTTCCATCGTCATGGAGCATTCTTTCTGCAGCTGTCCGTAATCCGGACACGGGGTGACCAGGCCTTCCCGGTACAGGGCTAAAATAGCCTTGTGGTAGGCTTCCGGCAAAGATTTTGCGGATACGGATATTTCTTTCATGATTCGATTTCGTCCTCTTTTCTTCAGGATACCGGTGTCTGATTGCGCAGGGAGAACACCAGAACGGGCGCCAGGAAAGGAAGCACGACGGAAAGCACAGTATATAGTGCGGCGCTTTCCGGTTTGTACTGCCTGTAGAGGTTATAAAGCACAGCAATGTTGAAGATCAGCCAGGCCAGGCCGATCAAGCCACCCAGAAAGGGGATCCGCGACAAAAGTCCTATAAACAGGGTGCCGGCGGGAAGAATGAGTTCAAGAGAGGGGATTTTCTGACCAAAAAGACTGATTTCCCGGACTAGCAACCCCAGGATATACATATTGGCCACCGGGATCCAGGCAAGCCAGGCATTGGGAATATTCCGGTTTTCTGCCATTTTCATCAGTCCCGCGGCAAGAAGCACATACATGGCGATCCCCACCAGCGCGATGATAATGACCACCACAGCGGCAAATCCTGCCAAAACAGCCAGGATTCCTCCCATTGCCGCATTCCCGGATGCACTGTAATTCAGCATATTCAAACAACCCCTTCCTTAAATTAGATAATACAGGCAGACCGATTATATCATCGTGATTTCTTCAATGCAACCCGGGTTTCCCCCAGTTTCCCCAGTTTTCCCCCAGCCGCCCGCGCCCTGCTTCCCCTTTGCAGCAAAGAAGCAAATGTGCTAACATGGGGGGCAGGGAGGTGGGATTTGATGCCGGGGATCCGGATCCTGCATTGTGCGGACTTTCATTTTGAAGCAGCTTTTTCAGGGCTTGTGCCTTCCCTGGCCGGCCAGCGCCGTGAGGACCTGCGCACTACGTTTTTGAACCTGGTCCGATGGAACGCCGGCACTTCGGAAGCCACAGAGATCCTGCTGATCGCCGGGGATCTGTTCGATGGCCGGAGAATTGGCCCCGCCACACAGGATTGCATTCTGAAGGGATTTGCCTCCAATCCGCAGACCCTGGTATTCATTGCACCGGGCAACCACGATCCCATAGAACTCAGGTCTTTATACCGAAGACTGGTGTTTCCCGACCATGTATTTGTGTTTGGGCTGAGCCCGGCTCCTGCAGGCACACCGGTACTGCGAGGCCGGGGGATCCTTGGGCCGGCACAGGGTCCCATACGCTCCGTATTTCTTCCGGAATTTAAAACCTGTGTATATGGAGGCGCCTTTGAAGGACCCTATGCCGACGAACCTTTCCCGGGCCCGTCTTTTCGGGTTTTGGATCCGAATTGCACAAACCTCATGGTCCTGCATGCAGATATTGACGGCATCCGCCTACCCGGCGCATATAACCCGGTGAGTTCGGCAAGTCTTTGGCAAAGCGGCATCGATTACCTTGCACTGGGGCACCGGCATTCCCATGATGGATTCAAACATGCAGGGGAAACCCTCTATGCTTACAGCGGGGTCCCTGAAGGGCATGGGTTTGACGAACCGGGTACCTGCGGCTTTATCGCCGGGTCTGTCTGGAAGGGTGGACAGGACCTTGCGTTCGTACCTGCAGGCCTTGGCCGGTATGAACGAGTGAGTTTGGATATCACAGGACTTGGGAACCATGAGGATCTATACCGCCGCATCACGGAAGCGGTTCCTGCCAGTCCCTGGGTTTTTTACCAGGTGGTGCTAAGAGGTCTGATCGCTCCGGGATTTCAGATCATACCGGATCTTGTGGCGGAGAAGGCTTGTCGGGACTATTCCCATCTGCAGGTCATCGATGATACCGTTACCCGGCCGGATCCTTCAGGGCCCGCCGGATCCCTGCGCAACCTGTTCATTCGTGAGCTGCTGGACCGGATCGCCGCCGCGGATGGAGAAGAGCAGAAGGAAATACTGGAAACAGCATTGAAAGCAGGCCTGGAAGCCTTTGGCCAGAGAGGGGGCCGGGGATGATCATCACAAGGCTCCATCTGATCCGTTTTGGAAGATTTTGTCACCGGCAGTTTGAGTTCCGGGACGGGCTCAATTTCATCCATGGTCCCAATGAATCCGGGAAAAGCACCCTTGCTGCATTCATCCGGGCCATGTTCTACGGATTGCCTGCCCGGCGGATCCATACCCCTCTGGAAGAGGAAAGGACGCATTATGCGCCCTGGGCCGGGGGAGACCTGGAGGGAGAAATGTGGGTCAGCAATCATGACGGCCGGAGCTTTCATATCCAGCGCAGTCTGACTGCGGGCGGCGGAATGCGCCGGGACCGTTGCCAGGTGCTGGACGGGGTTACCGGAATGCCTGTCCTGGAGGCGCAGGGAATGGAACCTGGGCAGTTCCTGTTAGGCATCGACAGCGAAACATATGAGAAGACCCTGTTCATCTCCCAGGCAGGAAGCTGCCTCACTGGTGGAGGAGAGGAGATATCCCGGAGGCTTGCGAACTTAAGGAGCAGTGGAGAAGACGATATTTCCTATGAAGAAACTCGAAAATACCTGGACGGGATCCGGCGCAGCCTGACCAACCAGATGCACCGGGGGGAATTGGATCTTTGCCGTACGGAGATCCATTCCATTCGGGAGCGGATGGGAGAATCGGACCGGGATGAAGACTCCATGGATCGACTCCGGGAAAGGATGACCGTACTGAAACAGGAAAAGCTTCTGCAGGAAGCCCGCATCCGGGAACTCCTGGACAAAAAGCGCAGTATGGAAGACTTGCGGGACCGTTACCGGCAACAGGAAGGAGCCCATGAAACATGCTGTGCAGCCCTGGAGGAATTTCGAAACCGTGAAGCCGCTGCATTCCAGGGCTTTAAGGATTTGCCCCGGGATATCTCCAGCCGGGTCACAGCCCGGATGGAAGAAAAGGGAGCCCTGACAGCCCGGCTTGCGCAGACGACCCCTGCGGATGCGCGCCCTGTCAGGGCTGTGATTCCGATCCTGGCCGCTGTTTCGGTCCTTGCAATGCTGACAGCTGCGCTCAGGATCTCAGGTGCCGGCACCGGCACACTGCTGCCGTGGCTGGCTTGGCCGACGGCAGTTCTGCTTTTTACTGCTCTGATGATAGCCGCTGTACGGATGCTGCGAGCCAGGAAAACAGAGAATATGCAAAGAAAGCAGCTGTATTCCTCCCTGGACAGGGTGAACGATATTCTAAACACCTGGTTTGGGCAGTGCGGGGCGGCGGATGCAGCGGAATTTTTCAGCCGGTTTGAGGCGTACCGGGAACTTGAGGGACGCATGCAAAGAATGAAAGAGGAAGCGGACCGCTTAGGCAGAGAGTGCAGTCAAACATTGGACAAGATCCGTGAAACAGCCGCTATCCTTAAGGATAACAGGGATTTAACGCAGGAAGGGATGAAGGCAGCTTTTGAAGAAGAACTAAGAATCGCTGCAGAACAGATGGACCGGCTGGACCGGGAAACCGGAGATGTACAAAGCAATCTGGCGCGTTTTCAGGCTAAAGAGGCCGGGTATGTCCTGCTTACGGAACAGCTGGCCGCTGCACTGGAAAAAGAGGGATATCTGAAGCGAAAAGCCGAAGCTTCCGCGCTGGCCATCCGGGTGCTGGACGATTGCTACGGCCGTCTGCAGAGGGATTTTGCCCCCCGTTTGAGTGCCCGGGCCGGGGAGATATTTTCTATGATCACAGCCTGCCGGTACGCGGAAGTGAAAGTAGACCCGGCGAGTCTTCAAATGAAGGTGCGGGCAGGTGAACAGACGGATGAAGGCCTGAAGGATTCCGGTTACTTAAGCATTGGCACCCGGGATCAGCTGTATTTTTCACTGAGGATGGCCATTGCTCTGGAAATGCAGGGGCATAACGGCCGGGAGCAGGCGGTGCAAGGCAATGAAACCCGTTTGCCGCCCCTTGTGCTGGACGACAGTTTTTTGCAGTATGATCCGGAAAGAGCCGGAGCAGCTCTTGAATTTTTAGCGGCCTTGCCCGGTCAGGTGCTTCTGTTTTCGTGCAGGGATGCAGCCCTGCCGGGAGGGAAGGGCTGCTGGCGCCTTGAACTGCCGGGATCCAAACTGGATGGAAAGGATGCACGATGACGACGAAACAAAAAATGATGGCTGAACTGTTGAGAAAGCCCTGGACCCGGGCTATGCTGACGGGCACGCTGTTATTTGCGGCAGCTCTGCTGCTCCCGGAAACAGCAGCAGGACCGGGTCCTGTCATCCGGAAGGCGGCGCTGATCCTGGCACTGGCGCTGGTGGGCGGAGACATTTATCTGGAGGCGATCCGGAGCATCTTGAAAGGCCAGGTGTTCAACGAGTTTTTCCTCATGTCTGCAGCAGTCACCGGAGCATTTGCCATCGGCAGCCCCAATGAGGGCATATCTGTCATGCTGTTTTACAAAATAGGAGAGATTCTGCAGGAATACGCGGTCGAAAATTCCAGGCGGTCTATCGCCGGGATCATCGGACTGCGTCCTGACCGGGTCCGGATCATGGATGAAGCGGGAGATCTGAACGAAATTGACCCGGCGAAGGCAGTAACGGGACAGGTCATGGTTTTGCTCCCGGGAGAGCGGGTGCCCCTGGATGGTCAGGTGCTTGAAGGAAGTTCTGTACTGGATACATCTGCCATCACCGGTGAACCGGTGCCCCGGCCGGTATCTCCGGGGGACGAGGTGCTTTCCGGTTCGGTGAACAGCACCGGAAAGATCATCGCCAGGATCCTCAGGGAACTTGAAGATTCCACCATCGGCCGTATTCTGGCCATTGTGGAGGAAGCGGAAGAAAACAAGGCCAGGTCTGAACAGCTCATTACCCGGTTCGCGCGGTTCTACACACCCGTCGTGGTGCTTTGTGCCGGGCTCATCGCTCTGCTCCCGCCTTTGCTGACCGGAGCGGGTCACAGGGAGTGGATATACCGGGCGCTGGTGTTTTTGGTGGCCTCCTGTCCCTGTGCGCTGGTACTGTCCATCCCTGTTGGGTTTTTTGCCGGGATCGGGGGAGCTTCAAGACGGGGGATCCTGGTCAAGGGCGGCAACTTCATCGAAGCACTGGCAAAGACCCGCATTGTGGTGTTCGACAAAACAGGCACCCTGACAGAAGGTGTGTTTCAGGTGGCGAAAGTATCGGCCCGGGAGGGTGTTTCCCGGGAGGAACTGCTGGACCTGGCCGCTTGTGTTGAGTTCTGGTCCCGGCATCCCCTGGCCGGGCCCATCGTGAAGGCATTTCCCCGCCCGGTTCTTACATCCCGGATCACGGAATTTAAGGAAGAAGCAGGCCGGGGGGTTTCCGCGCGTGTCGACGGCCGCAGGGTGATCGCAGGAAGCCGTTCTTTCGTGCAGGCGGAAATCAACGGCCCCATGCCCGATGACAGTCTGGAGGATGCGGCTGTGGTGCATGTTGCAGCGGAGGGCAGGTATTTGGGGTGCATTTTCCTGGCGGACCGGGTACGGTCCGGGGCAAGGAAAGCAGTTGAAAAGCTTCGCCGGATGGGGATCCGGCAAATCTGCATGTTCACCGGGGATGGAAGCAGCCATGCCGCTCTGACAGCGCAGGAACTTGGGATCGAATGCGTCCAAGCCGGGCTTCTGCCGCATCAGAAGGTGGAGGAACTCGTCCGGCACATGCAGCAAAGCCAAGGGGAAGGCACTACTCTGTTCGTAGGTGACGGCATCAATGACGCCCCTGTGCTGGCCCGGTCGGATGTAGGCGTGGCCATGGGCGGTATTGGTTCGGATGCAGCACTTGAAGCTGCGGATGCAGTGCTGATGCGGGATGAGCCGGAACTGGTGGCGGATGCGGTGCAGGGGGCGAGGAAGACGGTGGGCATTATCCGGGAAAATATCGTGCTGGCTCTGGGAGTGAAAGCAGCCGTTCTGCTGCTGGGGCTTTTGGGTATCGCTTCCATGTGGACTGCCGTGTTTGCGGATGTCGGCGTGGCGCTGCTGGCGGTGCTCAACTCGCTGCGGGCGCTGCGATTGTCCGGGGAGGAGCGGAGCCGGTTTATTAAACAGGGAGAAACCAATGAATGAATTTTGCATTGCAGCATCGGCTGCCTTCGGACTGGAATCGGTGGTGGCGGGGGAAATGGCCCGCCTGGGATACCGGGATACCCTTACAGATAATGGCCGTGTGTGCATCCGGGCCGGCTGGGAGGCAGTATGCAGGCTGAATATACAGATGCGCACCGCTGACCGGGTGTCTTTGCGCCTGGGATCTTTCCCCGCGGAGACATTTGATGCACTGTTCGAAGGGGTCAGGGCTTTGCCCTGGGCGCATCTGCTGCCCCGCGACGCCCGGGTGGATGTACGGGGGAAATCTGTGCGTTCCAAACTGGCCAGCGTACCGGACTGCCAGGCGGTCACCAAAAAGGCGCTGGTTGAGGCGATGAAAAAGCAATACGGATACACCTGGCTGCCGGAGACCGGGACCCGGTTCACGGTGGAGGTGAATCTGCTCAAAGATCAGGCATCCATCTGGATCGACACTACGGGAACAGGTCTTAATAAACGCGGCTACCGCCCCATAGCAGCGGAGGCGCCTATCCGTGAGACACTGGCTGCTGCATTGGTGATCCTTTCCGGCTGGCGCCCGGAGATGCCCTTTGCTGACCCCATGTGCGGTTCGGGGACCCTTCCCCTGGAAGCAGCCATGATCGGGCTCCGGATCCCACCCGGGGGACGGCGCAGCTTTGATGCAGAGGCATGGGAGATCATCGGAAAACGGGCTTGGCAGGAGGCCCGTGATGAAGCCTGGGATCATGTGCGAAAAGATGCGAAACTTGACATCACAGGCAGCGATATCGATGCCGGGGTGCTGGAAACAGCCAGATACCATGCGCGTCTGGCCGGAGTAGAGCAGCAGGTGGTTTTTACCCGAAGGCCGATCCAGGAGTTTACACCTTCCTCCCCGGGGGGATGCCTGATCTGTAATCCCCCGTATGGGGAAAGGCTGGAGGATGCTGCCGGGGCAAGGGAGATTTACCGTGCGATGGGGGAAGTGGCAAGGCATTATCCGGATTGGGGGTACTTTGTCATCACCCCTGAAAAAAGCTTCGAACGCCTGTTTGGAAGGCCGGCGGACAAGCGGCGCAAACTCTACAATGGCCGGATCGAATGCTGTTATTATCAGTATTTCAGAAAAACCGGGAATTCCAGGAGCCGAGGTTGAAAACCCGATCGTCCTATAGTATACTGAATTCCATTGCAATCACACTTTTTACCAGCAACTGCAAAGGAGTTGTGAAAATGCCCAGGAATGAATTGATCGATTTGGCCCGAAAGGCGACCCTCATCCGAAAACACATCATCGAGGAGACATTTTGCGCTGCATCCGGACATCCCGGAGGCTCCCTGTCCTGTACGGACATCCTGACAGCATTATATTTCAGGGAAATGCGTGTGAATCCGGCAAATCCGTCCTGGAAAGACAGGGACCGCTTTGTGCTTTCAAAAGGCCATTGCGCCCCGGCCCTGTATGCCACGCTTGCGGAAAAGGGATTTTTCCCGGCGGAGGATCTGACGGGGTTTCGCAGTATCGACAGTTACCTGGAAGGACATCCCAACATGACCTATGTACCTGGAGTGGACATGTCCACCGGTTCTCTGGGACAAGGCATTTCCGCGGCAGTAGGCATGGCCATGGCGGGTAAAATGGACGAAAAGGACTACAGGGTCTATGCCATCCTGGGAGACGGAGAACTGGAGGAGGGACAGGTCTGGGAAGCACTGATGTGTGCCGCCCACTACAAGCTTGACAACCTGATGGCTTTCCTGGATCATAACGGGCTTCAGATCGACGGAAAAATCACCGATGTCATGTCTCCGGAACCCGTGGCGGACAAATTCCGTGCCTTCGGCTGGAAAGTGATCCTCATTGACGGGCATGATTACGGCCAGATCCTGGGTGCCATTGCCGAGGCCAAGTCCGGCAGTGGACAGCCGGTAATGGCTGTTTGCAGCACGGTCAAGGGGAAAGGCGTATCATTCATGGAACATCAGGCCGGGTGGCACGGAACAGCTCCCAACAAGGAACAAAGGGACCAGGCGCATGCGGAACTGGATGCCTTCCTGAAAGCAATGGAGGATGAAGACAATGGCTGATAAAATCGCAACAAGAGAAGCATACGGAGCGGCTCTGGCAGAGTTTGGGGCAGATCCGAATCTGGTGGTGCTGGATGCCGACCTGTCCAAATCCACAAAAACAGATACATTCAAGAAAAAATATCCGGAACGTTTTTTCAATATAGGCATTGCCGAAGGCAACATGATGTCCGTGGCGGCGGGGATCGCCTCCTGCGGGAAAACAGTGTTCGCCAGCACTTTCGCGATTTTTGCCGCTCTCCGGGCTTGTGAACAGATCCGAAACTCGATCTGCTACCCAAAACTAAACGTCAAGATCGGAGCAACCCATGCCGGGATCTCGGTCGGCGAAGACGGGGCTTCCCACCAGGCGGTGGAGGATGTGGGCGTCATGCGTTCCATCCCGAATATGACAGTGCTTTCCCCTTCTGACGGACCTTCCACCCGGCTGGCCGTAAAGGCAGCCATCGAGCATCAGGGCCCGGTCTACCTGCGCCTGGGGCGGCTGGCGGTGCCTGTGATCTACAACGATGCGATGCTCAAGGATTTTTCCCTGGGCAAAGGCATCCTGCTTCGGGATGGTAAGGACCTGACCATTGCGGCCACCGGGCTTATGGTGCACGAGGCCATCAAGGCAGCGGATATGCTTGCGGCTGAGGGAGTATCCGCCCGGGTGCTGGATTTTCATACGCTAAAGCCCATCGACCGGGACTTGATCATCCAGGCTGCCCGGGAAACGGGGCGCATCGTGACCGCTGAGGAGCATAATATGTACGGCGGTCTGGGGAGTGCAGTGGCAGAAATCCTGGCAGAAAATTATCCGGTTCCGGTAAGAATGGTGGCCATCCGGGATCAGTTTGGGAAATCCGGGAAACCGGACAGGCTGATAGAGCGATACAAACTGACAGCACAGAGCATCGTGGACAATGCGCGCATGCTGCTGGCGGCCGGCAGGGACTGAAGGAAGGCACCGGAATGAAAAGGCCGTCGCATCGTTGCGGCGGCCTTTGACAGATTCTCAGATGAGCATCCGGTAAGAGGAATCGGATTCCCCGGATTCCAGGCAAAAATCGTTGACCTGGCTTTTAAGGATTTCGTCCAGCTGGATCTGGTGCATCATCTCCAGGGCTTCGAACCTAAGGGTATATTGGAATCCGTTTTTCGCAGGTTTTTGGACCTGGACGATACGGCCCCAGGTCTTGAAACAGAATTCGGACAGCTTGCCGTGGATGCAGAAGGACAGCTGAAGCAGTTCGCTGCTGGAATAGGGTTTGGCATGCAGGAACTCCATCCCATGGACGGAAATGCCTGTCACATTCAGCATATCCCACTTGATCCCTTCACGGCTGGCCTTGACCTGCACAGCTTCCTTGCGGCGTACCTTGTACATGTTGCGAGGGTTTTCATCGGTCATGGAAGGCGCACCTCACTATGGAATTTGGTTGAAAGATATCTGACAGATTTATTATACGTTATTTCTTTATGATTTTCAATGATATCAGATCCTGGGAGCAAAGCATGAAAACAAACCGCACGGATAATGCAATCAAAAACATCCGGATCAAGGACGTGAACTTACCCTGCAATGTTTTCCTGGCACCCATGGCCGGCGTTACGGACGCACCCTTCCGGGTGCTTTGTCTTAAGCAGGGATGCGGTCTGGTAACAAGCGAGATGGTCAGCGCCAGGGGCATGGATCACGGAAGTTTGCGAAGCCGGGAGATCGCAGGTCTGCTGCCGGAGGAATCCCCGGCCGCAGTACAGATCTTTGGCTCGGATCCTGAACGGATGGCCCGGGCCGCAGGATCCCTCAACGAATCTGCAGCAGTCATGCTGGATATCAATATGGGATGTCCCACTCCAAAAATCGTGAAAAATGGAGATGGATGTGCGTTGATGCGAAATCCTGTGCTGGCGGGCGAGATCATCCGCGCGGTAGTGAAAGCCAGCAACAAGCCCGTTACGGTCAAAATGCGCAAAGGCTGGGATGAGCGTTCCGTCAACGCGGTGGAACTGGCAAAACGGGCAGAGGACTGCGGCGCCAGTGCGGTGACGGTGCATGGCCGTACCCGGGAACAGTTCTACAGCGGATCCGCTGACTGGGACATCATTGCCCGTGTCCGGGAATCCCTGTCCATCCCCGTGATCGGGAACGGGGATATTTTCGCCCCGGAAGATGCATACAGGATGATCCGGCATACCGGATGCCAGGCGGTCATGGTGGGGCGTGGCGCACAGGGAAATCCCTGGATTTTCCGGAGCA
>DOHE01000333.1 GCA_003535395.1 Clostridiales bacterium
AGGATCAAAATATTGTTCCATGCATAACCGGCAACCAGCAGGCTAAGGACCAGCAGGACTGGAAGCATCGGGTGAATTCCAGGGACAGATACTGTACGTGTTTTCAACCGGAGCATAAATATCCTGACGGATTTGGCTCATAGGAAAAAATATGCCGGGATGCGGTCATATATGAAAACACGGGCAAATTGCATGATTCAGGAAATTTCGGCAAATGGCAACCCGCGGGTATAAGCAAGAGCTGCTCCGGCAGCAGTCGCGTACTCGGCATCCTCCGGTATGATGAAATCCACATGATACAATCGGGAGATGCCGTCAAATATCGCTCTTGCCTGGGGCACGCTGCTTAATGTCCCTGTCAGTACGATCTGGTTCACCCGGTCCGCCTTGGAGGCAAATACTGCGATCATACCGATGGTTTGAAACACCAGATTGATGATGCCCATTGCGATGTCCGCCTTGGAGGCCAGATCGCTGATCTTCCCAAAATTGGATGCGGTCGTCTCCGGAGGCAGCCCTACCAGGATATCCCTGGTGATGTCCCCGATGTTCAGGTCCACATGGGTCAGATTTCCTCCCTCGGCTGTATTAATAATATCATCAAAATTCCGCACATTCAGCATCCGGTTGGAAAGCCCAAGCAGCGTCCCGCCCCCGATACCGGTGCCTCCCATATGCCGGACATCCGTTTGGTCCGCGTAAACACAGGCAGTACCTGTCCCCATGCTCACCACGATCGCCTTGTCGCGGTTGCTCAGAAACAGCCCGCCCCGGCCAATGGCCCGAAACTCGTCCACCTTGCCGGTGGGGATACTGTAGATCCGGTCCTTGATATATGAAGCCCCAACACCGGTAACCATGACCCGCTGGATATCTTCTATTTTCAGGGCGTTGGCATTGAGGAACTTCCCAAAAGCGCCGTATACGGAGGCGATGGGGTCGGTGGCCCTGACCAGAAACGGCCCAAAAATCCGGTCGTCTTCATAACCGACGATCTTTGTAGTACTTCCGCCGATATCGATCCCAATGATTTTACTTTGCTTCATTCAGTTTCACCGCCAAATGCCCGCTGCATCACAGCCAGACTTCTTTCGATAAAGCCTTTCATACTTTCCGGATCCAAGGGTCTGTGAGCAAGGGCCGCCAGGTCGTACAGATGATGGCAGGCCATTTTTATATTTTCTCCGTCCCGGGCTTGCTGTTCCATCTGCAGCACTGACCGCACCAGGCCATTGGAGGCATTCAGCACCAGAGTCTCTTCCACCGGGAAATCCGGGATCATTCTCTGATCTCCATAAAATCGGCTCATTTCCTGCATTCGGCGGCTATATTCATTCACAACGAGCATGGCTGGGATCTCTTCTGATTTTAGAGGTTCAAACCGGACCTTCAGTTCCTTTTTCCCGGTGATCTCCTGAAACAGCTTTTCCATCCCCTGCTTCTGCTCTTCGGATATGGCAGAAGTATCTTCATCTTTATGGCGAATAGCATCGGCAACCTCCGCGTCTACCCGTTGAAATTTTGCCTTGTCCTCCTTCATTTCCATGAAAGATATAAAGTTATTGTCGATAAGGTTGTCCAGCATCACCACATCGATGCCTGTTTCCTTGAAAAGACGCAGATACTGGCTCTGCTGGCGCTCATCCGTCGCATAGAACACCTGGTTCTCGTGTTTTTCCCGGGCTCTCTCGAGGTATTCCTTCAATGTCAGACTCTGCCCGTCTGCCAGCCGGAAAATCAGGATATCCTTGACCCGGTCATAAAATTTAGCTTCCCGCATGCAGCCGTATTTGACAAAGGGATGGATGTCCTCCCAATAGCGGTTGAAGTCCTCCCGCTGGGTTTCAAACAGAGAGACCAGCTTGTCCCCCACTTTCTTGGTGATATGATTGGATATTTTCGCCACGTACCCGTCATTTTGCAGGAAGCTCCGGGATACGTTCAAGGGAAGGTCCGGGCAGTCCAACACTCCATTGAGCAGCATAAGGAATTCCGGGATCACTTCCTTGATGTTCTCGGCGACGAAAACCTGGTTGTAAAACAGTTTGATATGCCCTTCGTTGAGCCCGAACCGCTGCCGGATCCTGGGGAAATACAGGATCCCCTTCATGTTGAAAGGAAAATCCATATTCAAGTGGATCCAGAAAAGCGGTTCATTGAAATCGCGAAAAACCTTGGTATAAAATGCTTTGTATTCATCATCAGTACAGTCCCGGGGGGTTTTCAGCCAAAGGGGCTGAGTATCATTGACAGGCTTTGGTTCAGCAGGAGCAGTGTCCTTGTCCTGGTCCTGGTCCTGGTCCTCGCTATTGTCCTGGTCATCTTCTGCCTTCTTTTCATCGGCCGGGGCATCCGTTTTAGGTTTATCACCTTCATCCAGATAGATGGGATAAGGCATGAATCCGCAGTATTTTTCAAGAATTTCCCGAATCCGGTGTATATCCACAAATTCCTCTCCATCAGCGGAAAGATACAACATCACTTTTGTCCCCGTAATGCTGCGCTGGGAAGCTTCGATCGTATAGGAAGTGTTCCCGTCACCCGTCCATGTGGCGGCATCCGCTCCTTCAAGGTAGGAAAGGGTATCTACGCTGACCTTGTCGGCCACCATGAAGGAAGAATAGAATCCAAGTCCGAAATGCCCGATGATCTGGCTGGCATCCGTTTTGTCCTTGTACTTGTCGATAAAGTCCACTGCTCCGGAAAATGCGATCTGATTGATGTATTTTTTTAGTTCTTCTGCGGTCATGCCGATGCCATTGTCTTCCACCCACAGGCATTTTTGTTCCGGGTCTGCTCCAACAGTGATCTTATAACCGCTCTCCGGTTCTTTGGCCTCACCCATGGCCACCAGCTTCTTATGCTTACTGATGGCATCGCATCCGTTGGATACCAGTTCCCTTAAAAATATATCCTTGTCGGAATACAGCCACTTTTTGATAATAGGAAAAATATTGTCTGTGTTGATGGTCATCGTTCCGCTTTCGTTGATCATGCCTTTTCCCTCCACTGACGATCCATATTCATGGTTTGATGTACAAAAAGTATAAACACGGGATGCTGTATCTGTCAACCTTTATGCCTTTGTCGACCCAATTTTTTTGCATTGACAGAGCTTAAAATGAGTGCTATGATTTTTTAAATATAGTTGAGATGAGATAAGGAGAGATGAGCGATGACCAGCAAAAAAGATTTGCGTAAAATCATTCTGGATGAGACCATTATACCGAAACAGTGGTACAATATCCGGGCGGATATGCCCAACAAGCCCCTTCCCTATTACAGTGCCCAAACCATGAAACCCGCACAACCGGACGAACTTTTCGCCATCTTCCCCAGGGAGCTGGTCGCACAGGAGATGTGTGATGACCGGTATGTGGATATTCCCGAAGAAGTACGCAAGCATTATGAAAGCTTCCGGCCCAGCCCTCTTTTCAGGGCGCTCGGTCTGGAAAAGCGTTTGGATACTCCGGCCCGTATCTATTATAAATACGAGGGGACCAATGCTACCGGGAGTCACAAGCTCAATACGGCAATCCCCCAGGCTTATTATAATAAGAAGGAAGGCATTCGGAAACTGAGCACGGAAACCGGTGCCGGCCAGTGGGGAAGCGCTCTTAGCCTTGCCTGCAACTACATGGATATGGAATGCACCGTATATATGGTAAAAATCAGTTATGAGCAGAAACCTTACCGCCGCACGCTTATGCAGACTTTTGGCGCAACTGTGCTGGCCAGCCCCAGCAATGCGACCGAAGTGGGCCGACAGATCCTGCTTCATGATCCGAAATGTACAGGAAGCCTTGGCATTGCCATCAGCGAGGCCGTGGAGACCGCCGCTACCCGCAGCGATACCAATTATTCCCTCGGCAGCGTGCTGAATCATGTTTGCATGCACCAAACAGTCATTGGGCAGGAGGCCAAGAAACAGCTGGAGTACGTGGATGAATACCCGGATGTGATCATTGCGTGCTGCGGCGGGGGATCCAACTTCGCCGGCATTACCTTCCCCTTCCTTATGGACAAGATCCGCCATGGCAGAAACATGAGATGCATCGCAGTGGAACCCACATCCTGCCCCACCCTTACCAAGGGCGTTTTCAGTTATGATTACGGGGACAGCGCTAAAATTGGCCCGATCGCAAAGATGTATACTTTGGGTCATGACTTCATTCCTTCCGGCATCCATGCGGGCGGTTTGAGATATCACGGTGATTCTCCTCTCATCAGCCAGCTCTATCATGACAAGCTCATCGAAGCGGAAGCATACGGCCAGCTGGAAGTATTTGATGCCGGCGTGATGTTTGCCAGAGCAGAAGGCATCATACCGGCTCCCGAATCTTCCCACGCCATTGCTGCTGTGGTCAAGGAAGCGCTAAAATGCAGGGAGGAAGGCCGAAGCGAGACTATCCTTTTCAACTTGAGCGGTAACGGGTATTTCGACATGAGCGCTTACGAGAGCTACCTGGCCGGGAAACTGGACAATGCGCCTTATGAAAAAGCCGCCCTCGATGAAAGTTTGAAAAACCTTCCCGTAATCGAATAAATTTTGATTCTGCTGCCTGCTCTGCATCATCGGTTTATTCTGCCAATACCGGCAGTCCTCCTCTGCAGATCAGGCAGCGAATATACCCTTGCTGTACGGCCTTTGAAAGGCGCACTGCGATGCAGCTTTTAGCCAGATAACGGCAGCCGGCTCCATGATACCGGGTACCTGTCCGGGTGATATACACGATTCTGTCCGGATCATTTTTGGCTTGGTCGTCCTCCAGCAAAGCAGTGACGAGCAGGGGAAAGAGATGGACCCGCCCGGCGACCCATGCCTTTTCCACGGATGTATGCCGAAGGATCAGATTTCCTTTCCGAAAAAGCGGGAAGTGCAGGTTTAACTCCCACTCTGCTGTTATCAGCACATCCCCGGGATCCGTCGATATGTTCCCCGGATCTGGCAGATCGTCTTTGAGGGTATCGTTTCCGGGAAGCTGGCACCGGGCAATACGAAAATTGCCGTTATCCGGTAGCCCAGCTTCCTTCAGCTTTTCCAGGAATATTTTTTCTGTCATGGCTTTCCCCGCTACTTCCTTCAGGGGGATGGTCAAGCTTTCAAACCCTTTCAAAAATACGCCTTCATCTTCAAGCTCGTTCATCAGGCCGATGATTCGGCCGTGAGCCGCCACTTCTCCGGCTGTTTGAGCTACAGCATGAGAAAATCTGGCATCCAGCGCAGCGATGCGGAACAGAGAGAAAACAAATACGGCCAGTAGACTCATGACCCAGGTTATGATGGCCGCCTCCACACTCAGCGAGCCTCTTGGTGCTTTGCAAAACTCCCGGCCGTCCGAGTCGGCTTTATTGATGCATTTACATCGGTTTTCCATAGACCGCCTCCTTTTTTCTGCGATAACCCGCAGGCAGTCTGGAAAATGGCAGTTCTATTACGGCATACATCTCACAGGACAGCCCGGTGATCATGAGATCCAGACGGAATGCAGGGTCTTTCCAGGTCCGATCTGCCTGAATCATATCCATCATCCTGCGTACGATGGTATCCTCATCAAAAAGGATTTTTAGCCCCAGCAAAAAAACCAGATGGGTACGATAACCTGCGGTCAAGCCCTCAAGAGTCGGGATAAAGCATATGTTTTCCCCTGAACAAAGCTTGACGGTTTCCAGCAGTGCCATGGGCAGCGCCTCGGAGGCTGCGGCAGTCATGCCGGAAACCGGATCCGGATCCCCGTTCCGGATAAAAAAAG
>DOHE01000289.1 GCA_003535395.1 Clostridiales bacterium
CGGTCCGAAGTCCGGCGGTCCGAAGTCCGGCGGTCCGAAGGCCAGCGGTCCGAAGGCCAGCGGAATCATTATAATCAATGTGCAGAGGGAACGCAACTCGCCTTGGATATTTTTCATATTTAATATATATTTGATTGCACTGCAAAAAGTCACTTTGTGACTTTTTGCAGCAGAATCATATTTGGGGCTGTTCAGCCTCCTCCCATCAGGTCCGCGAGCACCTGGATCACTGTCCGGACGACAGCAGGCCCGTCCTCCTTCCGGGTCAGGCAGGTGATATAGGAGGGGTTTCCGGCTGTAAACAGGATTTTGCCCCTGTGTTTTTCCGTCAGGCGGACTATCTGCTGATGCGGCACCTGCCGTTTTTCCAGAAACTTAAGAACGATCCCGGCAGGTGGTTTGGAGTATACCGCCCCGATGCCGCAGCGGGTGGCATATGCCCGGATCAGTGATATCCCACAAAGTGCCTCCACCTCCGGGGGGACATGTCCGAACCGGTCCGACAGTTCGTCCCGCACATCCAGAAGATCCTTTTCTTCCCGGATCGCCGCGATGCGCTCATAGATCTCGATCCTTTCACTTTCCTCCGGGATGTAGTCCCGTGGGATCAAAGCGCTGGTATGGATCTCCACCGTGGCCTCCTGTGCTGCAAGGGCCTTTTCATCTCCGCGGGTGATCCGCACTGCTTCCGCCAGCAAACGGCAGTACATCTCATATCCCACAGTCTCCATATGTCCATGCTGCCGTGCTCCCAGGATATCACCGGCGCCCCGGATCTCCATATCGCGCATGGCGATCCTGAATCCGGATCCGAATTCTGTGAATTCCCGGATCGCCTTCAGTCTTTTTTCCGCAATTTCCGTCAGAGTTTTGTCCCGCCGGTAAGTGACATAGGCATAAGCAAGCCGGCCGGCACGCCCTACCCGGCCCCGAAGCTGGTAGAGCTGAGCCAGCCCCAACCGGTCTGCATCCTCAATGATAATAGTATTCACATTCCCCATATCCAGTCCGGATTCAATAATGGTAGTGCACACCAGTATGTCGATCTCTTTTTTCAGAAACGCCATCATGATGTTTCCCAGTTCTCTTTCTTCCATCTGCCCGTGGGCGAAAGCCACCCGGGCTTCCGGAACCAGTTCCCTGATCCGGGCAGCCTTTTCATGGATGGTCCCGATTCGGTTGTAAAGATAGAACACCTGTCCGTCCCGTGCCATCTCCCGGGAGATGGCATCGCCGATGAGCCCGCTGTCATATTCCATGACATAGGTCTGCACCGGGTAACGCGCTTCCGGCGGTTCATGGATGGTGCTGATATCCCGGATCCCGGTCATGGACATATGCAGTGTCCTTGGGATCGGCGTGGCGGACAGGCTGAGTACATCCACTTCCGGGTAGCGCGTCTTAAGTTTTTCCTTATGAGCGACCCCGAACCGGTGCTCCTCGTCAATGACCAGCAGACCTAGATCCTTAAACCGGATATCCCTCTGCAGCAGCCGATGGGTACCGACCAGGATGTCCACCTTTCCCTTTCCGAGGCGGGAAAGAATTTGTTTCTGTTCCGCCTCGCTTCTGAACCGGCTTAGCATCTCCACTGTCATCGGGTACCCGGAAAACCGCTGCCGAAATGATTCGTAATGCTGCTGAGCCAGCACGGTGGTGGGTACCAGCCAGGCAGCCTGCTTTCCGTCCATCACCGCTTTGAAGACGGCTCTTAATCCCACCTCCGTCTTTCCATACCCCACATCCCCGCAAAGCAGGCGGTCCATGGGCCGCACGGATTCCATGTCCACCTTGATTTCCTCCACGCAGCGAAGCTGGTCTTCTGTTTCCTCATAGGGAAATTCCGCTTCGAACTGCTGCTGCCATACCGTATCCCTGGAAAATGCAAAACCTTTGAGTTCCTGACGCTTTGCATAGAGACTGACCAGTTCTTCCGCCATGTCCTTAAGAGATTCCCGCACCCGGGCCTTGGTCTTTTCCCATTCGCCGCCACCAAACCGGCTCAACCGGGGAGATCGTCCTTCAGGGCCTACATATTTCTGCACCAGGCTGATCTGTTGAGCCGGGACGAAAAGCCGGCTGTCCCCGTGGTAGGCGATCTTGATATAATCCTTGGCGACTCCGTCCACCACCACCTTCTCGATCCCTTCGTAAAGCCCGATGCCATGCGCATCGTGCACCACATGATCCCCGGGCTTCAAATCGGCGAAGGAACTTAAGGAAATTCCCCGCCGGTGTTTTCTCCGTCCCGGCATCTCCTGTTTTTTCCGGCTGGCCAAATCGCCTTCCGTTAAAACCATCAAACCGGCATCCTCGTATGAAAATCCCTTCAGCAGGTTTCCGGGCATTACGGTGAGAATGCCCGGAGTCAGTTCCTTCGGCGGCACCGCAAGGAAAATAACATCCACTCCGTCCCGGGACAGCGTCTGGGCGATCCTTTCCGCCTTGGCCGGATTTCCTGCCAGCAGCGCCACCCTCTTCCTCTGGGATTTCCATCCTGCCAGGTCCTTGGCCAGCAGCGCCGGATCCGCTTCCATCGGCGGGATCTGCCGGGTCTTAAGCACAAAATCCTTTTCACTGCTCTCTTTTCCGGCAGGCAGCGAATAAAAGCTGATCACGGAATTTTGCTCCAGACGGCGGCGCGCTTCCTCTGATTCAAAATAGAAGCCTGCACCTCCCGCAAGCATCATGCCTTTCTCGATCAGCAGCCGGCAGGATTCATGGTATTCCACCAAAAGGCTTTCCAAACGGTTTTCGATGCGGGCGGGTTCGTCCATACAGATCAAATAACCTGAAAGTGTCTGCTCCGGATCCCCGGCAGGATTTTTCGCCGGCGAGAGGTAGTCGATCAGGGTACATGGCTGATCTCCGAGCAGATAGGGTGCATATTTGTCCATTCCCGGAAAATAACTGCGGTCCTCGATCCGGTCAATTTCTTTCGCCACCGGCCCCCTGTCCAATTGTCCGCGCAGATGAAGCACTTCCCGCCGCAGACCCGACACGACCTTACCCAGCAAGTCTTCGCGAGGGAAAAGCACTTCCCGGGCAGGAAGAAGCATCACCCGCTCCCGGGTTTCTGTAGAGCGCTGGTTCACCGGGTCAAAAGAGCGGACTGTATCCACGGTATCTCCAAAAAACTCGATCCGGACCGGCAAATCCTCCTGTATCGGAAATATATCCAAAATACCTCCCCGGATGGCGAACTGCCCCCGCCCCTCTACCGTGTGGGTGCGGTCATATCCTATCCGGACCAGCTGATTGCTTAATGCATCCAGGTGGATATCCATACCGGCAGCGATCTCTTCCATCCCTTCCGAAAGCATTCCGGGATGTGGCAATTTCTGGGCAAAAGCCTCGACAGATGTCACCAGATAACGGAAATCCCCGGACAGGATCCGCGCCAGTGCGGTGATCCGGTAATTCATGCTGTCATGGCTGCGGGCCTCAACCGAATGAAGCAGGGCTTCCCCGGCAGGGAACAGCACGGCCCCTCCGGCACTCAGGGCGTCCAGATCCGCATGCATTTTCCGGGCCTGAGCTTCATGAAACGTGATCAGCACCCCTTTTTTATCCAAACGGGAACAAAGCGCAAACAGAAAATGCGCCTTTTGCGAGTCTGCCGGCCCGAACACCCGGATATCCCGTACCCCCTGGCGGGCAAGCCTGAGCAGGTCCGAATACGGTTTATTATCAAAGAGAGGAGCAACAAGACAATTCATATCCGTCATTCTGCTGCTCCGTTATATTTCTGCATGGCTGCCTCGATCCCAGATGTTAAAAATTCCTTCACTGCCGCTGCTGCCCTCTCCTCCGCTGCACTGATTTTTTCCGCCGGTTCCGCTTCCGGTATCGCCAGCACATGATCCACCAGATCCCATCCTTCCCGGGGCCGTCCCACGCCGATGCGCAGCCGGGGGAACCCTTCCTCTCCCAGCTCCCGGATCACAGACCGCATCCCATTATGGGTCCCGGCGCTTCCTCCTTTCCGGATCCGCAGCACGCCCGGTTCCAGGTCGATATCGTCGTATACCACCAGAAGCCGGTCCAGAGGGATCCGATACCAGTTCAGTGCGTTTTTGATGGATCCTCCGCTGGCGTTCATGAAGGTCATGGGCTTAAGCAGGTGTACTTTCCGGCCTGCAAACTGCCCGGACCCCGTCAGTCCCTGGAAACGGGATCGGGTCACAGAAACGGACAATTCTTCCGCCAGCCGGTCCAGCACCCGGAATCCCACATTGTGCAAAGTATTGATATACGCCGGGCCAGGGTTTCCCAAACCGGCAACCAGGTACGGCGATCCATTCATTTTGTTTAATTCCCTGTTTTTAAAAAGTTTAATCATTTCTGTTCATGAGCATGGAACTTAAAGACATATCACTGTAGATCCGTTCGATGGATTCGGCAAAAATCCTGCCTGCAGACAGTACCCGGATCTTGTCGATCCTTTTTCCCGCAGGGAGGGGGATGGTATTGATCATGGCCAATTCCTTGATGGGCGATGCTTCGAGGCGCTGGATGGCTTCTCCGGACAGTACCCC
>DOHE01000086.1 GCA_003535395.1 Clostridiales bacterium
CGCTGCCGCTACAACGCAGGTGAGAATGGCTGCAACAATGGTTCGAAGCGTTTCCTGTCTTTTGTCATAAAACTTGGAGATTTTTTCAGAGAATCCTTCATTATTATGTAATTCCACCTCATCACGGTCTTCCGTGACAGATTCCATACGAAGGATCTCTGTTTCGTTGATCCGGCTGATCCGGACAACCAGCAGCAGGATATCCGTTTTGATCCCGTGAGCCGTGAGATCCGCGGTTAAAGCCTCTGCCACCAAGCCCGTATCTGTCCCGGCCAGCATCAGGTCGCACAGCCGGTCTGCTCCAACGGTCTTGATCACATTGTAACTGCACAGTAAAAATGTATCCCCCTGCTTTAAGCTGAATGAGCGCATGGGGTCCAGTTCGTTCAGTTCTCCGTCCCGGGCAAGCAATACGCAGCCAAGTCCCGTGGTATAGACTGCCGCTGTATCATTATAAACAGCCAGGCTGGAAAACAGGGTCCGGTCCGGCTCAATGGCATCTTTGACAACAGTCATGCGGTTTACAGCATTCTGTGTATTTTCAAAGCTTTCTTTCAGCTGAATGGCTCTCCGGTCCGCAGGCATGAAGGAGTCAGTCATTTTCCCCTGAAGGTTTCTAAGTTCACTTATCATCATGGATGCAGCGGCTTTCCGGTTGGTTCGGTGACCTAAATTGCCGCAGATGGCGTAAATGAACTGGCTACCCTGGGTATCCGTCGTGACTCGTACGCTGTCCATGTCTATTTCAGCCATGCTTTTTCCGTTCAGGAAAAAATTGCCTTCATTTTCCAGGTTGGAGATCCCTTTGACTGATACGGCTGTAGCGCTAAGTACAATTGATTCCCTCATCGGTTATATCCCTCCGTTTTGCAAAAATCATAACACGGATCTGCCGCCGAATCAACCGCAGCCAATCCTTTTCAGTAACTCTTCCTGTATTGTATCACTATCCGATTTATATGTGCAAGACGCATGTTGGATCCATATGGGATCCATGTAACGTACCATCGGCAATAATGAACGTTTGTTCCGAACATGTGTTTGACATTTTCATTGTTTCATGATAATATTGATCTTGATTGATTCTGCCCGCTCTATTGCATAGCGTGGCGACGGAGGATACCGGGCGTGAATATCCAGCAAAAATTGTCAATTCTTGCGGATTCAGCAAAATATGATGCAGCCTGCACTTCCAGCGGCGTTACCCGGAACCGGAACGGCAGCGGGACCGGCAATGGTGCCGGCAGCGGGACCGGCAATGGTGCCGGCAGCACCCTGGCTTCCGGTATCTGTCACAGTTTTTCCAGCGATGGAAGATGCATATCTCTTTTAAAGATCCTTATGACCAATATCTGCTGCTTCGATTGCAAATATTGCGTCAACCGCTCCTCTAACGATGTGGAACGAGCATTTTTTACCCCGATGGAAATTGCAGAATTGACCATGAATTTTTACAGGAGGAATTATATCGAAGGATTGTTTTTAAGTTCAGCGGTTTTAAAAAATCCGGACTATACCATGGAGTTGATGGTGGAAACTATTCGCATGCTCCGCTTTGATTATAGATTTGCAGGATATATTCATGCCAAGTCCATTCCGGGTGCGGATCCCGGACTTGTCAGACAACTGGGCGAACTGACGGATCGTATGAGTGCCAACATCGAGCTTCCTTCAAAGGAAAGTCTTGCAAAACTTGCACCGCAAAAAAATTATCCATCCATTCTTTCTTCCATGGCGGTCATACAGAACGGGATACAAAACAGAGGGCAGCTGCCGTCGCCTGTACCGGTTCGCAGCAATGTCTCATCAGGCAGATCTTTCGTTCCTGCAGGCCAAAGCACCCAAATGGTCATCGGTGCAACTCCGGAGAACGACCGGCATATCATGACTCTTGCTGAAGATCTTTACCGCAGTTTTCATTTGAAACGAATCTTCTATTCTGCATATATCCCTGTCACCAGCCACCCGGATCTGCTGCCGGTCACGGTTCCGCCCCTGCTACGGGAGCACCGCCTCTACCAGGCAGACTGGCTGCTGAGGTTTTACGGATTTACAGCCCGGGAACTGTTGGATGATTCCCATCCGGACCTGGATATCCGGATGGATCCCAAGTGCGACTGGGCCTTAAGGCATTTGGACAGATTCCCTGTTGAAATCAACACGGTACCTTACGAAGTATTGCTGCGGATCCCGGGGATCGGGGTGCGTTCTGCTCAAAAGATCGTCCGTTCCCGGAGAGAAGGCCTGCTGGATTTTGAGCATCTTCGCAAACTGGGTGTTGTCATGAAGCGAGCTGTCTTTTTTATCACCTGCAAAGGCAGAAAGTCGCCCGGCACCGTGGAAAATGCGGAGCTTCTCCGCTCATGCCTGCTAAAGGAAAGTGATACCCGGCTTGTCTCTCTTTCAACATTTGGTCACAGCCAGGGTGAAATGAAACCCCGGCAGCTTTCGATGTTTGAATCTTCTCCTGAAAATACTATTTGGTTGCCAGGAAGGGAGGATCGGCAAAAATGCCTGACCGGAGAAATGTAAATCCCGATATCCCTGCCTTTCGCATTTTGGATGAAAACAGCAGTTTCATCTATCTGTATGATGGCAGTTTTGAAGGTTTATTGACCTGTGCCGCCAGATCATTGAAATTCAAGTCCCCTCCCTGGGATATACTCCCCGGTAATACATGGCAGCCGGATTTTTTTCACAGCCCGGTCCAGGTTGCCCCGTCTGCCGAAACTGCGGGAAGGTTTTCTGCCTGGTTGCAGCGGCGTATGGGCATGGATGCGCTGGTAAAGACTTACTATGCTTTTATTTCCGGACGACCGGGTGTGGAGCGGATGCTGTGTGAATATCTGGAAACAGGAATATCCGCAGGCCGCCGGATCGATGACATGCTTTCCCGGGAAGAGGTCCATAGGATCGAAATGCTGGCCATGAACGTTACCCGGGAATATCATAAGCACCTTGGCTTTATTCGTTTCGCTATGCTGAAAAACCGGGATCTCCTGTATGCCCGGATCAAACCGGCAAATCACATTCTCCCCCTGCTGGCTCCGCATTTCATCGATCGCCTGCCGGGCCAGCCCTGGATCATATATGACGAAGGCCGGATGCTTTCCATACTGTCCGACGGATACCGCTGGTTTCTCAATGATCAGATCCCTGATGGTATTCCCATTCTCAAAGATGACGAGAAAACATGGCAGGAATTATGGAAGGCATTTTACAGGAACATTGGCATTGCTGAAAGGGAAAACCAGAAACTGATGCAGAGCCTTATGCCCAAACGATACTGGAAAAACATGATTGAACTTCAAATGTGATTGCACTGCAAAAAGTCACTTTTATGACTTTTTGGTGGAGGATTGTTACCCCAATCCTTCACCGGCAACGCATATGCGTTGCGCGTGCCATCGATTCTTTCATGTTTTGCAGCAGGATCTCATCGACCCACAGATCCCCGGCCCCGGTCCCAAGTTGACTTTTGCTTCGGTATTCCCCGTGATAATCGCTTCCTCCTGTAACAAGCAGTCCATTCTCCGATGCAATATGCAGCAGATGCTGTCTTTGTATTTCCGAATATTCCCAATAGATCGCCTCGATACCCGCAAGACCGTAGGATTTCAAGGCCCGGATCCGTTCCTGTAAAGCAGGCAGTTCCAGAGCCAAGGAAAACGGATGGGCAAGTACCGGCAATCCTCCGGCATTTTGGATAATTTGAATCCCTTCTTCCGGAGAAAGTACTTCCTTGGGTACATAAGCATCGCAGCCCTTTCCGATATGCTTGTTGAATACCATGGAAATGTCCGGTTCATACCCTTTTCTGACCATTACGGAAGCAATGTGAAGCCGGCTGATGATCTTTCCACCGGCTTCCTTTTTTACCTCTTCCATCGTCAGGTTAAACCCGGCATCGTTCAGTTTGCCAAGTACCTGGTGATTCCGGATTTCCCTTCTTTGCTGGAGCTGTTTTAAAATGCGGCTGATCCGGTCCAGGGAATCCTTCCAGCATTGATGTGGAAAATAGCCAAGAATATGCATCTCCCCAGCGGATTCCACGCTGAACTCGATTCCCGGGACCACTTCTATATGAAAATTTATTCCTGCCGACATGGCTTCTTCGACCCCATCCACTGTGTCGTGGTCAGTAACAGCCACTGCGGCAAGGCCCAGACTGCACGCCTTCTTTACAACAACTTCCGGCCGGTCGGTGCCGTCAGATGCAGTGGTATGCACATGCAGGTCGATCCGGTTTCGTTTCAATTTTATTCATCATCCTCATCTTCGTCATAATCCTCATCCTCATCCTCATCCTCATCCTCATCCTCATCTTCGTCATAATCCTCGTCATATTCCTCATCCTCATCCTCGTCTTCGTCCTCATCCTCATCTTCATAATCGTCCGGTTCGGATTCTTCCCAAAGAGAGTTTTGGAGTTCATCGAATACAGCTTCATATTCTTCGTCGTCATCGATGGTCGCCAGCACATCATTCCCGTCTTCATCTTTTTCCATTTTCAGAATGACGATATCCTCTTCATCTGCATCCTTGCTGACTTCATCAGCGCCGGCAGGAACCAGGGCTACATAATATTTTCCCTGATATTCGACCGTGTCAAAATATTGAAACTCCACTTCATTTCCGTCCTCGTCCACCAGTACCAGAGGTTCGTCCCACTGTTCACGTTTCATTCTCCATTCCTCCTTTGATTTCAGACTGCATTGATCTATTGTCAAGATAACTTTGCAAAATAACCTGCGCCGCCATCCCGTCAATCCTGTTTTTTTTCATCTTTGATTTTATACCCGTTTCTGTCAGGGTGCGCTGTGCAGAAACTGTGGACAGGCGCTCATCCCAACGGATGACAGGAACAGGAGACAGTTTGGCCAGCTGCCGGATGAACTCCTCCACTTTTTCCACCGCTTGCCCCCTGGTTCCATTCATGTTCAGAGGATACCCCATGACTATTTTTTGTATTTTGTATTGCTGCATTACAGAAACGATCTCTCTCGCCGCATGGATGGGGCCACGGATATTAGGCAGCTGCCCCCAAACCTGAGCAGTCCAGCCAAACGGGTCGCTTATTGCGATTCCGATCCGGGCATCTCCATAGTCAATGCCCATGATCTTTTCAGTCACTTCCAGCGCCAATCCCCCCCCATCAAAAAATTTTAATGGCAAAATTCGCGCAGGCCCTGGAACAGTACCCACACAAAATACAACGTTCCGAAAAGACCTCCGCTTTCGGGCTGCCGTCACGTGATTTTTGAATGAACAAAGCTTTCTGGCGGCATAATTCCACACAATTCCCGCAACCTGTGCACCATGGGTCTATATGAAGTTTTCTCGGGATGCTCCTGATTCTTTGCATCGTGATTTCCGATATGCTCCGGTTTTTCAAAAAACTTCTGTTTGCCTCTATTTCTGCGCTGTTTTTCATTCCTATTGCGACCGCATCCACGCAGTCCAAATCCAAGACAAATCCAAGGCTTTGCGCATAGGATCCCATCAGATTTCCTCCTCCCAGCGCTTTCATAGAGTAAACACCCTTCCCCTGGTCATGGACCTTCTTTACAGCCTTGAGCATCCTGTCGATCGTACCATCCTGTATCCCCAACCCGGTCCGGTTGATCAGCGGATGCACCACTTCCAATTCCGGTCTTTCAGCACATGCAAGCACTCCCGCAATGCAGTGAGTGGAAAGGCCTACGGCACGGATCATCCCTTTCTGTCTGCATTCAAGATAATGATCCAAGGCTGCCTGGTGCCCGGCCAGGGTATATTCGCTTTCCTGCTCGTGGAGCAGGAACAGGTCCACCACATCCACATCCATCCCTTGTCTTGCATGTTCCAGACTCTTCGCTGCCCCCTTGGCATCATGGGCATAACTTTTGGCAGCGATGGTGATGTTCTTCCTTCCTGCATTTCTTTTCAGTGCTCTGCGCATGTAGGGGTAAGTCCCATATATCTCAGCGGTATCAAAAAAATCGATCCCTGCCTCCATTGCTTCCAGCAGGAGATCCGCACCCTTCTCGACCGGAAGATTTTCCTGCAGAGGACCTAAAACCAAAGTTCCAAAACACAGGCGTGAAACTTGGATCCCTGTCCTTCCCAGTGTTGCCGTTTTCATCATTTTGCTGATTGGCTGTCCGCACTTCTGCGGCCTTGAAGATAATACTTGATGATTTCCTCCAGAAGCTCATCCCGTTCGATCCGCCGTACGATGCTCCTGGCATTCTTATAATTGGTGATATAGGTCGGATCTCCGGACAGGATATAACCAACGATCTGATTGATCGGATTGTAACCTTTCTCAACAAGGGCATCGTAAACAGCATCGATGGTTTCCCGGGTTTTTAGGCCGTTTCCTTTTTCCAGACTGCCAAGTATGACGGTCCCGTCAATGTTTTTATTCTCAGCCATACATGCACACCTCGTTTCATCAACTGCTCACAAGTTGCGTCATTTTCTGCTTCCAGTTCCACACCTTGATTCCTGCTGCCCGTTTATTCTATTACAGTCTGCTTCTCTTTTCAATCATTTTCCTCATCTTCCCATTGGCATTATTCATGCAAGCTCCCCTTCCAACCCGTCAGAAGACGCAGAAGTGATGAGGACCCTGCGGATCTGACCCTGAAGTCTCTCTTCTCCGGTGACATGTCCGACAGTTACGCGCACATATTGGGGCGTCAATCCTTCCAGTTCCGTTTCAAAAAGCACTTCGTTCATTTTTCCAATAAAACGGCAATGATATGCCTTCGACTGGATGCGGTCCAGTTCCAGGTAAGCACGGCTCCGCCTGGCTTTCTCATTCTCCGGGACCGGATCTGTCATCCGGGCTGCCCGGGTCCCCTTCCGTGGCGAGTATGGAAATATATGGGTTTTTGCGAATTGCATGCTTTCAACAAAATTATAGGAGGCAAGAAATTCTTCCCCGGTTTCGCCGGGAAACCCCGCCATAATGTCTGTGGTGATCGATGCTTCCGGAAATGCGACCCGCAACCGCTCTACACTGTGTCGGTAATCCTGTGATCGGTAGTGTCGGTTCATCCTCTCCAGAACGGAGTCACAACCGCTTTGGAGGGAAAGATGAAAATGCGGGCAAATTTTCGGGCTGCCGGCAATTTTTCTGACAAAGGTTTCATCTGCAAACTCCGGATCCAGCGAACCCATCCTCACCCGTTCGATCCCCGGCACATCCGTCACTTTGGCCGCCAGATCCCCCAGCAAAATCTCTTTATTCAGATCCAACCCATAGGATGAAAGATGGATCCCGGTCAGAACGATCTCCTTAAACCCCCGTTCAGCCATGGCTTCCGCTTCCTTAAGCACCTGGCTGACCGGCCTGCTGCGTGACGGTCCCCGGGCAAACGGTATGATGCAGTACGAACAAAACCGGCTGCATCCGTCCTGCACCTTGATGACGGCGCGTGTACGGTCCTCCATAATGTCTGCATGCATTATCTCGTAATCGTGGTCCTGCATGATATTTTTCACCTGCTGCCGCTCAATGGAGTTTTCCCCACTCAGCATCTGCATGACCTGGGCCGGGATCCTGGATTTCCCTGCCGTTCCGACGATGAGGTCCACTTCCGCCAGGGATGCAAGATCACCCGGTGCTGTCTGTGCGTAGCAGCCCGCTGCAACCACCAGCGCCTTCGGGTTTTGTTTTTTTGCCCTCTGGATGGCCTGCCTTGATTTTTTGTCCCCGGCAGATGTGACGGTGCATGTATTCACTACATAAACATCTGCCACTTCCTCAAATCCGACGATCTGAAAGCCTTCCCGGACAAACCCGGACTTAATGGCTTCTGTTTCATATGCATTCACTTTACATCCCAGTGTGTGAAATGCTGCCCGCATTGGTTTCGCCTCCGCCGGTAATGGTATCACAATTTTTTGATCTTCGCATCATTATCATCGGTAATTATCAGTAATGATTTGATTGGGTCACGGAATTCTGTCATGTGATTCTGTCATGGAATGATTGACTGCAGGCTGGAAAAATTATATAGTAATATCAACGTTGATACGAGGGGGTAGTGATATGAAAAGTTTTACCATCCAGTTGAAGTCTATTAATGAAGTGAAGGATTTTGTAAATACCGTAAACCGGTTTGACTGCGATATCGATCTCATATCCGGTCGTTATGTGGTGGATGCCAAGTCCATCATGGGAATATTCAGCCTGGATCTCAGCAAGCCCATCCGTATGGAGATCCATGCGGACAACTGCTCAGAAACCGAAGAGGCGCTAAGCAAATCCATCAGCCGCTTCCTGGTGTGATCCGGTCTGGATAATAATCCGGTCTGGATAATAATCCGGTCTGGATAATAATCCGGTTTGAATACTTCAAGATGTGACCTAAACGGTTCCTTTCGGGAACCGTTTCTTTTTGCCGCGTGCGGTATGTGCACGTGCCGGGCCTTTGTTTAAGGGCTTCTTTTCCTGTACCCATTCGAAATCGATGCGTTTTGATGCTGTATCTGCCTTGACCAGCTTCACTTTCAGGGAATCCCCGATTTTGAGGGCGATCCTGCCTTTGCGGCCAGTCATGGTGTAGCTTTCCGGATGAAACCGGATATCCGGTCCCAGAGATTCCGACTTGATCAGGCCTTCCACTGTATTGTCCAGTTCAACATAAATCCCGAAATCCGTCAAACCGGAGATCACGGCATCAAACTCCTGTTCTTCCTTCCCCTGCATGAATTCGACCTTGCGCAGCTGATCCACTTCGCGCTCTGCATCTGTTGCAACCTGCTCCCGGAGCGAACAGTGAGCTGCGATTTCTCCAAGATCCCATCCCCCAACAGTTTTCTGCGCAGATCCGATCCCCAGCGCCTGTTTTAGCAGCCTGTGCACCACCAGGTCAGGATACCTTCGGATGGGGGATGTAAAGTGGCAGTAGGCACGGGATGCCAGTCCGAAATGGCCGGTTTGGGTGTTGGCATATCTTGCCCTGGGCAGGGATCTTAAGGCCAGCATTTTCAAAAGTTTTTCGTGGGGGGTTCCCTGTATCTCTCCCATGAGATCCCGAAGATGCGCCGACTTGAGCGGACGCACCGGACGGAAGTGGAATCCGAGCAGACGGCATACTTTTGCAAGCTCCTTCATTTTTTCTTCATCAGGGTCTTCATGGATCCGGTACAGAAAGGGCAACCCCAGCCTGTAAAAATGTTCAGCCACGGTTTCGTTGCACAGCAGCATAAATTCCTCAATGAGCTTTTCTGCAACCGTGCGTTCTTTTCTGTAAACATCCGTGACACGCCCCTGTTCGTCGATAACGATTCCGCATTCTGGAAAATCGAAATCCACTGAACCGCGGGAAATGCGCTTTTGATACAAAAGCGACGCCAGTTCCGCCATGATCCTGAAATCGGAAACCAAATCCTCTCCATAATCCGTCATCAAAACTGGATCTTCATGCTCAAGGATCCTGTAAACATGCGAATAATAAGCCCTTTTCGCCACATGAATCCTGCTTTCAAAAATTTCCCGGTCAGTCACATCGCCTTCCGGGGAGATATCCATCATTACACTGAACGCCAACCGGTCCTGTCCCGCGTTCAAACTGCACGATCCATTGGATAATGCTGCCGGCAGCATGGGTGAAACCAAATCCGGAAAATACACACTGGTTCCCCGGCGATAGGCCTCCAAATCCAGCGGGCTGCCGGGCTCCACGTATACGGATACATCCGCAATGTGCACCCCCAGCCGGTATCCTCCCCCCGGACGGCGGCGGATGGATATTGCATCGTCCAGATCCCGGGCATCCTCCCCATCGATGGTGACGATACGCAGATCCCGAAGGTCTCTTCTGCCTTTCTCCAGATCGTGCGGAAATGGCACATCGGAAAGCCTGTCTGCCTCCTCCTCCAATGCCCGGGAAAACATCCGGTCAATACCGCAGCGGCTCATGACGGCATACATTTCCGTCCTGGGATCCCGGGGATCTCCAAGTATTTCCGCGATCTTGCCGATCAGCGGCCTGCCCCGTCCGTCATGCCAGCGTGTGACCTGAGCAACTGCCTTGAAACCTTCCAGTTTCTCATCCACCTCACTGCCGGGCAGCATCACCGATTCCGTCAGTCTCCGGTCATCGGGGACCACCTGCCAGCTTCCCTGGTATTTTTGCAAAATCCCGGTGATCCGCTGATTGGCCCGGACCAGGATCTCCTCCACATATCCGCTTCTGCTGAATCGGTAATCATTTTGTTTGATCCTTACCCGGACCCGGTCCCGGTGCATAGCACCCCCTAAATCCTCCGGAGCGATATATATATCACTGCCCGGGTCATTATCCAGTACAACGAAGGCGAATCCCCGAGGATTTCCGGACAAAACACCCGTCAGCCCCTGCTTGTTCTTCAATACTTTCCACCTCTTTCCATTCAGTCCCTGCATAAAAACAAAAAGCCGGGGGATCTGAATTCACCCCCGGCCGATGATGCTGTTTTTCTATCCGACCCTGCTGATCAAGTGCTGCAGAGCCAGCGAGGTGATAAGAAAAAATATGGCGGCCACGGTCGTATACTTGCTGAGTATCGCATCGATGGTCTTCGCCTTGTTCTTCCCAAAAAAGGTTTCCGCTCCCCCTGCAATGGCTCCTGACAGGCCGGCTTGCTTCCCCGACTGCAGCAGCACGATAATAATGATGGATATACAAAACAAAATATGCAGGGCAGTCACAATATAGCGTAAGATTCCCAACAAAAGCACCTCCTGAGATCAGGAAAAATCTTATCATACAGCCATACCGATTGCAAGGATTATTTTCTTCGCCACTTCGTCAGGGTCTCCGGTATTTTCAACTTCCACATCCTGGTATTGCCGATACAGAGGCAACCGCTCCCGGTTAAGCTTTTTCAGGGCTTCCGCCGTCAAAGCCAGAGGCCTGCTGTCCCCGTCAAGTGCCCGGATCATGGCTTCCATGGGGCGATGGATCCACACGATCCTGCTTTCCGGGGTCTTTAGCTTAGCCATGTTTTCTTTCGACAACACAACTCCGCCCCCGGTGGCGATGACGCATCGGGATGCAGTGGACACAGCCCGGACAACACTGGATTCCAGAGATCTGAATTCCTGTTCGCCCCGGGTCCTGAATATCTCCGGGATCTTGGTCCCCGCCAAGGACTCGATAAGTGCATCTGTATCGAGAAACCCCATACCTGCGATCCGCGCAAGCCTTTTCCCTAAAGTAGATTTCCCGGATGTGGGCATGCCGATCAATACGATGCGCTCGATTTTCCGCGGGAAGGCCTGGGTTTCTGATTGCTGCAGCTGCCGGCTCAAGTGCATCAGGTTCTGAAAAAATTTTTTCAGCGGATCCGCCAAAGTTGCGTCAGACAGGCACCGGACCCGGTTCCGGATGACCTCTTCCTCGCGGGAAATGTCCAGCACCGGCATTTTATGTGTTTGCTTGTATTCTCCCACTTTACGGACTGTTTGCATGCGCAGTTCAAACAACCGGATCAGCTCTGCATCAATCCGGTCAATTTCCAGTCGCAGGGCTTTTATATCCACTGTCACACTGTCCCCCCCTTGCCAGAGCGATTTCCAAAAGGCCCAGCGCCATCACCGATTCAACTACGGGAACCGCCCGGACAACGATACACGGATCGTGCCTTCCTGAGATCTGTGCCTGTTCTTCTTCCAGCCCCTGATCCGTCAAACGCACGGTTTGCTGTTTCAAAAAGATGGACGGGGTCGGACGGACAGCGACCCGCATGACGACGGGCATGCCGTTGGTGATCCCACCTTGGATCCCGCCGCTGTGGTTGGTCTCCATCACCACTTTGCCCTGTTCAAGACGCATGGCATCATTGGCCATGGACCCAGGCATGCGCGTTATTTCAAATCCCGATCCGAATTCCACTCCCTTGACTCCCGGAATGGAAAAAAGCAGGCTTGAGAGTACAGATTCCACGGATTCAAAAAATGGCTCGCCCAAACCGGCAGGGCAGCCCGTCGCATAAGCTTCGATGATGCCTCCTATGGAATCTCCCCCTTTGCGGTGATTAAAAATTTCCTGCTGCATCGCTTCGCCGGCTGCTGCATCCAAAGTGGGAAACGGCATCTTTTTTAGTGTCTTAAGCTGCGCATCGTCCGGTATCAGCAGCGTTCGTTCCGACNNGCCGGCTGTAAGTCTGCCGGAAAAGTGCCCTCCCCCCCGCAAATCGTTAAATCCGTCATATCGCATATATCCGGTATAGTCCGCATGCCCCGGCCGAAACAGGATCCCCTTGTCCCGGGTGTAATCACCGGAATGCTGCCCCGTATTGAAGATCAACGCGCAAACAGGCGAACCCGTGGTCCGCCCCTGATAAATACCACTTTGGATCTCCGGCTGATCTGTTTCTTTTCGGGGGGTGGCCAATGTCCCACCCGGAGCCCTGCGGGCCATTTCCGTCCTGATTTCTGTCATATCCGGAGCCATGCCGCTGGGCAGGCCGTCGATGACGACGCCCACCCCGGGTCCATGGGGNNCAACCCGATCGAAGTCCCGCCAGAATGACGGATAGGATTTTTCTACGCACCGAGGACCGTGTAATATCACCGGTTTCGTGCATTTTAATGCGGCAATGGTCAGTGCCATTGCCACCCGATGATCTCCGTGGCTGTCCACTTCTCCTCCTGCCAGCATCTTTCGGCCCCGAAGGATCATGCTGTCATTTTTCTCTTCAACATCGGCTCCCAGCTTGACCAGTTCGCTGGCCATGGCAGAAAGCCGGTCACATTCCTTCAAACGGGTCCTTCCCGCATTTGTCAGGACCATGGTTCCCGGAAAGCAGGCTCCCAGCACGGATAATATCGGGAGCAGATCCGGAACCTGGGATACATCCACGGTAAAATTCCTGTTTTCCGCTGCGGCACGTTCCATGTTCTCAAGGATCTTAAGAATCTCGCTGTCTCCTTGCCGGGTCTCATTCTCCAAGCCATTCAAACGGATATCACAGTTCCAGTGATTGGCTGCCAGCCAGAAAGCTGCCTGGGAATAATCCCCTTCGACGTTGCAATCCGTGGGATGGTATACCTGTCGGCCCGGAATCATATACCCGTTTTCGTGTTGTTCTGCCCTGACATGGAACTTCTGCATCATTTCCAGAGTCATGTCCACATACCCCCGGGACTCCAGAGGGGACGTAAGAACAATCTCGGAGTCTTTGTCCAGAAGAGGGAGTGCAAATAAAAACCCGGTTATAAATTGGGAACTCACATCTCCGGGAAGCTCGATCCGACCCGGTTCAAGGCTTCCTTCCAGGGTCAAAGGCAATCCTTCCTCCTCTAAAGAAAAGGAGATCCCGCAACGGCGAAAATAATCCGTATAAATTTGCAGGGGACGCTGCCCGAGGCGTCCATGCCCGGTGAATACTGTACTTTTTTCTGAAAGCAGGGATAGCGGTATCAAAAACCGCAGAGTGGATCCGGATTCCGCACAGTCGATCCGGACCGGATCCGGACCTTCCTTCTGAAAAAGTCTGCTGCCGTCCACCTGGCAAACGCCTTCCTCTTCATGATCCGGTATGATCCGGGCGCCCATGGCAGTCAATCCGTCCATCGTTGCTTTGATATCAACGGAAGAAGGAAGATTCCGGATGCGGCTTATTCCGCGGGAAAGCGAAGCACATACCAGGGCACGGTGTCCCATGCTTTTGGAGGATGGGATATCCAGCACCCCTTTTAAAATTCCGGGCTTGATTTCCATTATCGTCCTGACTGCCAAAGTTTTTCCACCTCTTTGTGTGTGATTTTCATTCGGAAGCAGTGACCGGCTGATTTTAGCATGATGATGGTCATGTCTTCCTGCCCGCCTTTTTTGTCTATCCGAAGAGTCTTTTGAAAATTCTGCTCCACTTTTTCTTCCTGCTCCGGGGTCAGCTTCCAGGGAAGACCATGCTGTATCAGGATGCTGCGTATGCTTTCTGCCGTTCCAGGCCGGGTGATCGCAAGCTTTTCTCCGGCCAGGGCCATCCGGTACATACCCACAGCGATAGCTTCTCCGTGTGTAAAAAAACCGTATGTCAGACTTTTTTCAATAATATGTCCGAATGTATGACCGAAATTCAGGATCATCCGATCTCCCGTATCCTTCTCGTCCCGTTCCACTACATCCCGTTTCATCTCACAGCATCTCACTACGATATCATCCATCTGCGACATCAATTCTGCGGAATCTGAACCAGCCAGCCGGGCAAACAGGTCCCGGTCGCCGATCAATGCGTACTTGATCACTTCAGCCATCCCGTCTGCAATCTGTCTGGACGGCAGGGTATGCAAGGTATCCATATCGGAAATCACCCCGTCCGGATGACAAAATCCGCCGATCAGGTTTTTTCCCTCGTCCAGGTTGACTGCCACTTTGCCGCCCACAGAACTGTCCACCTGGGCCAGCAGGGATGTCGGAAACTGCAGGAATCCGATCCCCCGCATATAGATATGGGCGATGAAACCTGCAAAATCTCCCGCCACACCCCCGCCCAGGGCAAGGACCTTGTCTTCCCGGGTGATGCCTTCCCGGATCATCCGGGAAAACACCGGTTTCATCCCGTCAAAATCCTTGCTGCCCTCACCCGCCTCCACTGTATGGATCACCGGCGAAAATCCCGCATTCTCCATGGATTTGGCCAACGGACCGGCATACAGGGGCCCCACATGGGTATCCGTGATGATAAAAACTTTCCGGCCTGAGCGGATCCACTGTCTTTCCAGTGAGATCTGTCCCGCCCGGGCCAGCAATCCTCTGCCGCAAAGGATGGGGTATCGTTTCCCCGGCAGATTCACCCAAACTTCCTTGATTCCCTCCATATCAAATCTCCCTGCCTACGACGGATGCGATGGCCTTCAGAGATGGCATCAGCTCTTCAAACATATCCGGTGTGATGGATTGGCGCCCGTCACACAGGGCATTGGCCGGATCATTGTGCACTTCGATCATGATGCCGTCTGCTCCGGCTGCAATGGCTGCCCTGGAAAGATCTGCTACCATCCACGCCATCCCGGATGAATGGGATGGATCTACCACCACCGGCAGATGGCTGAGCCTCTTGATGGCCGGTATTGCGCTTAAGTCCAGAGTAAACCGGGTATAGTTTTCAAAAGTCCGGATCCCGCGCTCGCACAGGATAATATTGGGATTCCCGCCTGCCAGGATGTATTCGGCTGACATGAGCATCTCTTCAATGGTGGAGGAGGGTCCCCTTTTCAGCAACACAGGTTTTCCGGTTTTTCCTACTTCCTTCAGCAGGTCGAAATTCTGCATGTTCCGGGCTCCGATCTGGATCAGATCCACGTTTTGGATGAAAGAATCGAGAAACCTTGAAGAAACGATCTCCGATACGACAGGAAGTCCGCTTTTTCTCTTGGCCGCTTTAAGATATTCGAGCCCGGTTTCCTCAAGCCCCTGAAAGGAATAAGGGGATGTACGGGGCTTGTAAGCACCTCCACGGATCATGGATGCTCCCGCTGAACAGACCCGCTGTGCGATCAGTGTCACCTGTTCCAGGCTCTCCACAGAACAGGGACCTGCAATAACGACGATCCGTTTGCTGCCGAACTTAACGCCCTGTATGTCGACCACCGTATTATCCGGATGGAATTTACGGGATGCTTTTTTGTAGGGTTCCTGTACTTTCATCACCCGGTCGACAGCCGGCAGGATCTCCAGTCTTTCCCTGTCTACCTTGGATGTGTCGCCGATAATGCCAATGATGGTGCATTCCTGGCCTTCTGAAACGTGGACGTCCATACCGTATCCCTTGACGACGGCAATCACTGCGTCTCTTTCCCGGGGCAGGGCACCGGGCTTCATGATAACGATCATGTAATCAGCTCCTGTCTGCTGCAGTTCGAGCGTAAAACCTTAAAAGTGCAAGTCATAAGTGGAACAATTATATAACCCGCGGCTCGCGGATGCAACTGGTTCAACCGGCACGGGTTCAGCCGGCACTACTGGTTGTACTGAGTCAGCATGGCCTGTGCCTGGGGCTTGATCATTTCAATGATGGACGGTATGGAAGCGGAAGAAGAAAGTTTGCTGAAAACCTGCTCTTCACAAAATGCAGTAAATTCCATAAAATTGGAATGAGCCGGCAGGCGCATTTTGCTGACAGCTTCAGTAAATGTGCGTATATCCTCCGCATTGCAGGCCATGTTTGAAGCCCATTCCTCCAGGTGATTCTGGAAACCGGCGTAGACCGGATTGTCGGTATTCCAGTACGCCCACATCTGTGACAGTGCTGCTGACAGCTCACGGATGGGGATCTGTGAATTGGTAGGAAATGCATAAAAAGGTGTTTGGGTGATCACATTCACATAATCGTTGGCATAGGGCCCCTTTGGATAAAAAACAACCCCGCAGGCAAAATCCATGGCGGATGTCCTGGTAAACAATTCCGAGGCAAATGCCGCTTTCCCCTTGATAAAGGAGTCATACCGGCTGTCCGCCGTGGCCACTTTGTAATAGTGAAGCAGATTGCTGATAAATTGAAGTGTCTCCAGGGAAACTGCCTCGTCAAGAGCAAATTCATACCGGTCATTCACTAACCGGGTATAATCCCCGTTATTGGCATGCAGCATGTTTCTAGCAAAGATCTCCTGGCGGATCGAAAGCCCGTATATATCATTTTTTCCGTCTCCGTTCCGGTCAGATGTGCATGCCAGGGATATATTCTGCAACTGTTCAAAATTCCAGTTGTTCTGACGCTGAAGCACAAGAGGGTCCGGCTGCCCGACTGCCGCGATCAGATCCTTGTTGTAAGTCATCAGTCCCTGAGGAGGGATCAGCCCATCCTGGATCCCGTAATGCTTCCCTTTCCAAAGAGTGTTCTGCTGAAAATGATTCGCATAAAGGCCATATTGAAAATTTATGTAATCATCCAGGGGATGGATCATATTTTTTTCCACCATGAATGGGAACGCCTGCTCTCCGGTTAACATGATCACATCTGCAAACCAAAGCCCGGACAGAAAACTTGTGGTAAAGTTATGATACAGGGTGTAGCTTTGCCCACCGGTCACATACGCCACCTGGAAGTTGTACCGTTGGGTCATGGTATCCGCAAGCCAGGTTTTAACCTGCAGCAAAGCCCTGGACGGATAGGCAGGCCATACGGATATGGTAACGGTTTTGCCTTGAAGATCGATATTTTCCGGGTCACCGGTGCCCGGATCCTGCGAACCATTATCCGGATCTGTTCCAGGATCGGGTGTCACATCCGGTTCCTGGACACCGGACTGTGCTGCATCGGTTCCCGGATTGCTTCGTGTAGTAGCAGCAGCTGTTTTTCGATCCGCCGTCCCCTCACCTGGATTTTTGCTTGTCAGTGCAGCAGTTTCGCGGACGTTGGATCGCGCAGATGCGGAAACCCCTGTTCCGCCGGCAGGTTTGATGCAGGCGGACAAGGATGATATGCAAAAAGTTAAGGCCAACAGCGATATCGCATACACCCGCCCCACTTTCCGCATCTTTTCTCCCCTTTCTCCGCTCAAGTACCTTCTTTAAATTCTCCAGCCGTTATCCTCCGGCCCGGCCATGATCGTCCGGCAAACACATGCATTATATCATAGCGCGGCTTTCAGCCGCAAGGAGTTAAGCGGTTCGTACCGTTCGTATCATCACCTGTTCTCCGGGAAATAATAGCTGCATTCTATATGTTTTGGAGGCTGTATGAAATGAAGGTTCGCGATGTAATGACACAAAATGTAGTTTCAGTATACCCGGAAGCCACAGTTGCACAAACAGCCGACCTGATGCGGCGGCACAACATTGGCGCGGTTCCGGTCTGTGATCCGTCGGGATTGACCCGG
>DOHE01000037.1 GCA_003535395.1 Clostridiales bacterium
CTCTGCCATGTTCCGTGTCGCGATCACCCAGACCATAGAGATCCCGCTGCTGGAAGCGTCTCTGTCCGAAATCCCCGAACCACCCCCCCGAAGCCGCGGCAAGGCCGATCCCCTGGTCTTCATTTATTTTACCCAGCCTGGTGATACAATCTGGGGAATTGCCAAAAAATACCGAATACCTCTTCGGCGCATCCAAAATATGAATCCGCTGCGGGATGAGAACCTTCTTCCCGGGACGCAGATCATTATTACCGGATAATGCCGTTTCGACCCACTTGGCCTGCACATACCTGCACGGTTTCACCATGGTATTTTCGCAGGTCCTGCGATATAATTGGCATATGGGAAAAATAACTTTATTTTCGCATGCCAAGATCAACCTCTCCCTGGATATCGAAGGAATCCGTCCGGACGGCTACCATGCTGTCCGGATGGTACTGCAGTCCCTGAGACTGTGCGACCAGCTGTCTTTCCATCTTTCCACAGCCTCCGCAGGGGAAGGGGAGCCGGGTGCGGATCCCGCCGGACCCTTTTGCATCCGTATAACGTCCGATTCGGAGAGTATCCCTTCCGACAGCAGGAATATCGTGCACAAGGCTGCCAGCCTGATTTTCCGGGAAATATACCGGCTTATACCTGAACTGCCGCCAATGCGGCTGGATGTACACATCCGCAAGATCATCCCTGTGGCTGCCGGTCTCGCCGGGGGAAGCGGGAATGGGGCTGCCATGATCACCGCACTTACGGATCCGAAGCTTTGGAGAAAAACAGGTTTTTGCGGGCCCCGGCTGGAAACCGCTCTGAAAGAGCTGGATACCGCTGACCTCGCCTTAAAAACCGGTGCGGATGTGCCCTATTGCATGAAAGGCGGGACCATGCTGGCGGAGGGGGTCGGTGAAGTGCTGACACCTCTTGTGCCCGGATTCCCTGAAGGCATCCCCCTGCTTTTAGTCAAGCCCCCCTTTGGCATCTCTACCGCTGCAGCCTATGCGGCATACGATCAGTTAACCCCGGATCCGGCGTCAAGACCGGACACTGAGCAGCTTTGCCGCGCCATCCGGGAAAAAGACCTGCCAGGTTGCCTCCGTTTGATGAAAAATGTATTGGAAATAACGGCGATGGAATCGCATGAGGAAATCGGACAGATCAAGAAGACCCTTTACGAACTGGGGGCCCTGGGAGCCATGATGTCCGGCAGCGGGCCTACGGTTTTTGGTATGTTCGGATCCGCAGCAGAAGCCCGGAAAGCCTGGCATGGCCGTTCCCTGTTCCCCCCGGGGTCTCGGATCCTTCTTACTGCTACAGCCGCCGGCGGAGTCACCCGTGCCCGGCTGTCACACCGGTGACGACCCTCCGGATACCGGCATAATCACACACTGGTGCCTGCACTTTGTATCCTGCCTGTTCCAGCAGCACACCCACAGCTTCGCACTGCCCGGCCCCCACCTCCAGCACCAGCAAGCCACCGGGCTCAAGCAGCCGTGCAGCTTTCACCGCAATCACTCTATAAAATAAAAGCCCGTCCTCTCCCCCGTCCAGCGCAAGCCGGGGTTCAAAGCGCGACACTTCCGGGGATAATCCTCCGATCTCCCCTGACGGGATATAGGGCGGATTGGATAATACCACACAAATCTCCCCCGCCTGTTCCCTTCTCAGCCAGGAACGCACGGCACTTTCAAAATTCTTTGCAGTCATATCTGCCTGGATCAGCTCGACCCGGCTTCCGGGCATGAATCCGGGTGCAAGTTTTTGTATGTTCCGCCGGGCGTAAGCCAGGGCATCCGGCGAAACATCACAGGCCAGCACGCGGATATCCCGGCATCCAGCCGCCATGCCCGCAGCGATGCATCCGGTCCCGGTACCCAGGTCCAACACCCTCATGACCTTTCCGGGATATTGAGTCTGCAGGCTGCGAATCCAGTCGATCGCGGTTTCCACAAGCCGTTCTGTTTCCGGCCGCGGACTAAGGACCCCGGGTCCGGTCTTAAATTCCATGCCCAAAAATTCACGGCTTCCCGCGATATAACTGTAGGGTTCACCGGTACAGCGCCGCTCCACAAGACTTTCAAAGGTCTTCATATCCTTCGGGGAGAGGGGAAATTCCGGATGTGCCAGCACAAATGACCGATCCCGCTGTATCACGCGACACATGAGAAGGGCCGCCTCTGTCAAAGGCGACCCGATACCATATTCTCTCAATTTGTGCAATGCCTGCTGAATGGCCTGTCCCGCCGTCATGTTTTACTTAACTCCCGGTCTAAAACGGGTCTCAGGGCGGCGATGGCTACTTCGATCTGTTCCCGGTCCGGTTCCAGCGCTGTAAGCCGCTGAAGCAGCAGTCCCGGAGCTCTTAATATCCGCTGCAGCAAAGAATCGCTTCTTCCGGAGAATTTGGCCAGCTCGTAGGCAATCCCGGCGATAAAAGGAATCAACAGCACACGAAGGATCAGATTGACGAGCAGGGAATGGACCCCGACCAAAGTAAATACCAGGATACTTACCAGCATCACTAAAAACAGCAGGGCGGTCCCGCAGCGGGCATGGCGGGTGGAGTGCTTTTGAACATTATCCACAGTGAGCTCTTCGCCGCTTTCAAAGCAATGCACGGCTTTATGCTCCGCGCCGTGGTACTGGAACACACGCCGCAGCTCTTTCATCCTGGAGATCAAAAACAGATACGCCAGGAAAATACCCACCCGGACAGCCCCCTCCACCAGGTTGTAAGCCACTGAATCCCCGGCTGTTCCACCCTTGTTGAACCCGGCAAGTTTGGTGACAAGATTGGGCATAAGGATGAAAAGCCCGACCCCGAAACACAGTGCCACCACCACCGTGGCGATCATCGCCCCCTCGGAAAGGCCGGTGTCCTTTTCATCCGTTCCCTCCCCTGCGGGACTCTCCGCCAGGTTGGCAGAAAACATCAGGGACTTGATCCCCAGCCGCATGGATTCAAAGAGCCCCACGATCCCTCGTAAAATTGGAAGCTTCACCCACTTGTGCCGGTGGGACAGCAGGTTTAAGTCATGCTGTTCTACCTGGATGCTCCCGTCCTGTCTGCGGACTGCTATGGCATAGGATCTCTGGCCGCGCATCATGACTCCCTCGATGAGCGCCTCTCCCCCTACAGTAAAAGGTTTTGCACAAACCCCGCCCGTATCCGGCTTGATATGGTCCGGCTGCATATTATCCGGCTGCTTGTGATCCGGCTGCATATTATCCGGCTGATTGTGATCCGGCTGCTTGTGAGTATCTGTCATCATCCCCGGCCTCCAGGTCCGGAACATAACAAAAAAGGCTGAATCCTCAGCCTTTTGCGTGGAATCAATCTGTGATGCCGAAACGCTTTCTGAATTTGTCAACCCGTCCGCCCGTATCTACAAGCTTCTGTTTGCCTGTAAAAAATGGATGGCATTTGGAACATATTTCAACATGCAGGCTGGACTTGGTCGAACCTGTTGTGAAAGTTTCTCCGCAGGCGCATTTCACAGTGGCTTCCGCATATTTGGGATGTATTTTCTCCTTCAATTCCTTCACCCTCCGACTGTTTGAAAAAGATGCAAAGCAGATTGTACCACAGGTGTGCAGGAAAAGCAAACAATTTCTCATTTTTCCCGCATTCCTGTATATCTGCATTCCTGTATATCTGCATTCCCGCAATTTCCTTGGTATTCGCCGATATTTCCTTACTTGTCCTATTTGTCCATGAAAGACACGTTGATATTGTTGATGAAGTCCTTGTTGGTCCGGGTCTGCATCAGCTTGTTGATGATCATTTCTGTGACCTCCGCTGTACCCATATTGCTCATGGCACGACGGATTGCCCAGATGACCTCCAGTTCCTTCTTGCTTAGCAGCAGTTCTTCTCTCCGGGTGCCGGACTTTTGAATGTCCACGGCCGGGAAAATCCGTTTTTCCGATAACTTTCGGTCCAGATGGATCTCCATGTTGCCCGTGCCCTTAAACTCTTCGAAAATAACATCATCCATCCGGCTTCCGGTTTCAACCAGCGCAGTGGCGATAACGGTCAGGCTGCCTCCGTCCTCGATGTTCCGGGCGGCTCCGAAAAACCGTTTGGGACTGTAAAGTGCTCCGGGATCCAAACCTCCGGACAATGTCCTTCCGGTTGGCGGGATCGTCAGATTGTACGCCCTGGAAAGCCGGGTGATACTGTCCAGCAGAATGACAACATCCTTATTGTTCTCCACAAGCCGCTTGGTGCGCTCCAGCACCATCTCCGCCACTTTGATATGCCTTTCCGGCAATTCATCAAAGGTAGAGGACACCACTTCTCCCCTGATCGAACGCTGCATATCCGTGACCTCTTCCGGACGCTCGTCCACCAGGAGAACGAACACCATGGCATCGTCGTA
>DOHE01000081.1 GCA_003535395.1 Clostridiales bacterium
ATTCCGCGGAAATGAAGCGGAGATGCGGGAGAAGGGGAGATGAGAAGGCTTATGCGGACACTGAGCATATCCACCCTTGACTTTAAATTTTCAATGTCCAGAGTGCTTCTTCAAAGAGATTTTGAGGACCACCTGCACGAACATGCCGAAATGATCCTGGTGGTTGGCGGCACGGCGATCCATTCTGTCAACGGAAAAGGTTATCCGATGCGAACAGGGGATGTGGCTGTCGTTCATCGGGGGAATTTTCACGGTTTCAGGAGAGTGGCCGATCTGGAAAATTACAATATCGGCTTTCTGCCAGAAATGCTGTACGCGGCGGGAGAGGAAGTCCGAAGGATTCCCGGTTTCCATTCACTTTTCATCAGCGGGACTGCCGGCGCCGCGGAGGCATCCGCGCCGGGCAGTGCGCTCCCCGCCATGCACCTGGATCCGGACGACCTTGTCAGGGGCATTGAACTGGCGGAAAATATACGGGAAGAACTCGCACAACGGCGCGACGGTTTTGAGGTACTGGTCCGGTCCCGTTTCATCGAACTCATCGTCTTTCTTGCCAGGAAGTTCGCAGAAAGTGCTTCCCGGAATGAAGGAATTCTGCGCCTGTCCCATGCCGTCAGCCACATGGAAAAATATTTCAATGAAAATATCGGGATGGAAGAACTGGCCGGAATGGCCGGCATATCGGAAAGGCATTTTACCCGGCTTTTCCGTCAGGTCTACGGTGCCAGCCCGGGCGAATACCTGCTGAACCTGAGAATCCGGTACGCCCTCGAACTCCTCAGGCATACCGATAAAACGGTGACGCAAACTGCACTGGACAGCGGTTTCTATGATTGCAGCAGCTTCGTGAAATATTTCCGCCGGATAATGAACACAACCCCCTCACGATATCGGAAAAATCCGGGGAAACTGGACGTGCCGCCTCCTGGCGGGCTGAATGGCCGGCCGACGACCGTGGTGCGGTAAGGGCGATTTGCCGAGGGCTGTCTTGCTGATGAGATATGCTCCGGCCGCGGTTAAGTATAAATCAGATTGACCGGAGATCATCGCCATACCTGGAAAAATACTTTCGCGTCTGCTGCTGCTGCTGCTGCTGCTCCTAATCCTGATGAAATACTTCATCCATAGCAGCCCACCATTCTCCTTCCCCGCGGCCGGTCAGAGGCAGCTGGCAAGGCTTGCATATATCCCACCAGCGCTGGGTTTCCGGATCGGCGGCCATTTTTGCCATGTCCGCCTCATAATCTTCTCCGGTATATTCAAAATAACTGAACAGAAAGCCATCCCGATAATAAATCGAATAATTTCGGATATGACATTCGGTGATCATTCGGGCAACCCCCGGCCATACCGCGGCATGAAGCTGCCTGTATTCCTCCAGCTTCTCCGGCCGGACCCCGATGACTGAGCCTATGCGCATAGTTTGCATACCCACACCTCCGTAGAAAAAATCCTCCATTAGAATTATCCCACGGCGAGAACAGAGATTCCACATAAATTATCATGGATAATACATGAAAAATCAATGATCCATAAAAACCTCAGCGGTTTTCGGGATCCGATGGACGGTTCCAGCCGGGAGCCAAAGATTTTACATAATCCGCAGGAAAAGACCCGGTATATTTTCTAAATACATACAGGAAATAATCCGGATCCGCAAAGCCTGAGCGGACAGCGGCCTGCCGGGCGCTCATTGCGGTATGAGCCAGCAGATTTTGAGCGTGTTCCACACGCAGGCGGTTCACCAGGTCATTGAATTTCATACCCGTTCGAACCCGGATGCGCTGTCCCAGATAATTGGGAGAAAGCCCATAGATCGCAGCCAGGGTTTTCAGCGAAAGCGGTCGGGTAAAATTTCCACGGATATAGGCGATAGCAGCGTCCACCGGATCGGAGGATCGCAGTGCGTGAGTTCGGCCTTCCCTGAAACTGGCCCCGGCCGCTTCCAGGGCGAGGGAATGCAGCCATTGCAGGGCATTATCCAGATTCTTTTGCATGAAAAGGTTTTTATAAAGGTTGCTGCCGTCGCAGGAAAGGCGGGAGGTCTCCAGATCCTTCTCCCTTATGATGCTGATAAGGTGAGCCAGGATCTCGATGAGAAACCCGTAAAGGGATTCCCGGGTCACTGTCCCGGGACGGTTTACTTCCTGCCGAAGGTCAGAAAAAAAACGGTCTGTGCCCTCCACATCCCCGGATCCGATGGATTTGCGCAGGATCTCCGTGTTCACTTCAAAAGGATGTTCCCGGACAGATAAAAACAGGTCAACATCCTCTGCAGTGATGATATGCACCGGCAGATACCGGATGGGTTCCACCGTCAGGCCGCGGAACCAGTCTGCAGCCAGCTGCAGGGGAAGCATGCCGTCGATCTCCGCGGACTGGTAGGTGATGGCCTGCAGCGTTCCAGCCTTGACCATCTGCATCCCTTCCAGCGTGTTCCCTGCCGCTGTCCGGATCACATCCCGTCTCCGCGCGGCTTCCACCGCGGCATTGATCCCCTTTTGGGAATAACAGTCGTCGGCGCTGATGATGCCTTTCAGCTCCCGCCCGTATTTTTTAAGCCAGGCAGCGGTGATCTTCCGCGCGCGCACCTGTTCCATGCAGGCGGTCTGCATCTCCAGCAGCTTCATTTTCGGAGCGATCTGTTTAAGTTCAGTGATCACAGCCCAGGTCCGGGCGATATAGGAGGATGTTCCCGGATAATGCTGCATGATGCAATACCCGCCTTCATGACCCATCCGGGCAGCGAAATCCCGGGCCAGGGAACGGAACTGCCCCCAGTCGTCCGGCCCGG
>DOHE01000197.1 GCA_003535395.1 Clostridiales bacterium
GGATCGCACATGATCTGGATGCGAAGTATATTCGGGTGTTTTCTTTCTATATGCAAAAAGAACAGAAGACCGAATACCAGGACCAGGTAGTGGAAAGATTTCGGGAAATGGTCAAGGCAGCTGCAAGTGCCGGGGTCGTACTCATCCATGAAAATGACGCCGGTCTTTACGGCGAAGGCAGTATCCAATGCAAATATCTGCTTGATTCGTTGAACAGCCCCTGGCTTCGGGCAGCTTTCGATCCCTCCAACTTTCTCATCGCTGGAGAGGAGCCTGCGGAGGAAAGCTTTCCCAGACTTACTGAATATGTCAGTTACCTGCATGTAAAGGATTCCGTCCGGGGAACGGGGCAGATCGTCATCGCCGGTCAGGGGGATGCCCGGGTCAGAGATGTGCTGGCGCAGATCAAAAACCGGGAAGACTTTTATATCTCCCTGGAGCCTCACTTGGATTTTGCCGGAGAAGCACGGGGATTTACGGGACCGGAACTGATCCAAAAGGATCTGGACGCCTTGCGGGGCATCCTTGAAGGCCTTGGAGTCGGAGCTGCCTGACAGGCCTGACAGCACCTGACCGCTGAATGAATTGACACAGGAAGGCAGATATGATATTTTCCTGTTATCAGCGAAGAAGCGGAGGGCTCTCCTATGGAACAGAAGGGCAAAAGGAACAGGCTTGTGGCCTTTTATACCCAACACGGCAGCACGGGGGCTGCAGCGCGGATGCTCGCACAAAAGTTGGGATCGGAAATATATGAAATACAGGATCCGACCCGACGGAAGGGCTTGATTGGATTCATGAGATCCGGGTTCCAGGCGGCTTTTAAAAAAAGAGTCCGGATCGCACCCATCCCGCCGGACCTGGCACGGGAGGCGGATGAGATCCTGCTTGCCGCACCTTTGTGGGCTTCCATGCCGGCTCCTGCCATCAATTCCTTTTTGGATCATGCACCCCTTCAGGGCAAGACCGTTCATATCATCACGGTCCAGGCAGATCCCGGCCATGTGCGTTCCGAAAAAGCTTCAGGATATCTTAAAAGTCTGATCGAGTCCAGAGGCGGATCGGTACAGCAGATTTTTGCGCTGACAGGCGCATCCCCAGGGAAAAAACCCGATCCGGAACAGATCAGGCCGCAGGTGGAAGAGGTTATAAACACACTGGCAGCCGGACAATAATTGTCAATGAAATAACGTTATTTAATTAACGTTGTCTGATTTCAATTTTTTTATTGATTTTTTATGCACTTATACCTGCATTGTTGCAATTGATTTTTACAGGCCTATAATGAAAATCATATAGGACATCAACGGCCTGATGGATCATACGATTGCTGGCACCGCTGTTGGGATCGGCGGGCAGAAAATGGAGGTTATAAGCATGTTCCATACTGTTCAAAACAAGATGTACCATGTTGAGATCCTTCCACCGAAACAGGACACAGAACAGCTGGAGGCTGACCTTGAATCTTTCTCAAAAAAGTATAACAGGGTCATCAACAGCGGATACTGCGCCTGCATCACGGACAATGCCATGGGCCTTCTGGGATTTCAGGGCTCCGAGATCATCGATGTGATGGGACTGGATGTGAATCCGGAAAAGGTAGTGATCCATTTAAACACGTTTCATACGAAGGAAGACCTCCATAACATTCTTGATACATGTAAATCCAGGGGCATCAAATACCTGCTTATCATCAGCGGGGACGGTTCGGACCGGCTGCCCAGGCTAAAGCCGGAAGATGTCAATGCCATGGATGTTGAATCGGTTACCTCGGTGGAACTGTTGAAATACATAAAGGACTGCTGCCCGGACGATTTTGTTCTTGGAGTGGCCTTCAATCCGTACGAGCCCCCCAATCATGAATTTGAAAAAATGCAACGTAAAATCGATGCAGGAGCCTCGTTTATCATTACCCAGCCGATCGTAGAAAAAAATGACAGGGTCGATGAACTTTTGAAGAAATATCCGCATATCCCTGTGATCGTGGATGCATGGATGAACAAAAAGCTTCAGATTCTGTCAGAGGCGGTGGGGTATAAAATCCCGGACGATGAGACGTTTGATCCCGTCGTCACATTAAAAAAGCTGCATCGTGATTATCCCCAATGCGGTTTTTATCTTTCACTGCTGAGCTTCAAAACTCAGTTTGACCTCTTGCCGGGGATATGGCCATGAAACCGGTTTCGATCATGAAATATCCGTTTCGGCGGGATTGGAGAAGGAGGACCCTATGAGAATCGTTGTATGTGTAAAACAGGTTCCGGCAACCAATGATGCCAGAATCGATCCGGAGACCAAACGCATTGTGCGGGAAGGGGTCAAGGCCATTTTAAACCCTTTTGACACCTATGCGGTCGAAGAAGCGGTCTTGCTCAGAAACCGGTTTGGGGGAGAAGTGATCGTGATTTCCATGGGTCCGGAAAAAGCGCTGGCAAGTTTGCGGGAAGCGATCTCTGTCGGAGCCGACAGGGCCATACTACTGAGCAACCGGGCTTTTGGCGGGTCTGACACATGGGCCACAAGCTATGTTCTGGCCAGAGCGATCCAAAAAATCGGCCAGGTGGACCTGGTCATATGCGGCAAGCAGGCGGTGGACGGGGATACAGCCCAGGTGGGCCCGGGCATCGCAGCACACCTTGACTGGCTCCAGGCAACCAATGTAAACCATGTTGAGGATGTGACGGACCGGGACATGAAAGTGACCCGTATGCATGAGGACGGGTATGATGTATGCGAACTGGCCTTTCCCGCGGTTTTGACCGTGGTGAAAGGGATCAATATTCCCCGGGTGCCTACCTTAAGGGGGCGGCTGGCATCATTAAAGTCAGAGATCCCTGTATGGGGACCTGCGGATATCGGGACGGACATCGATAAAATCGGGCTGGAGGGTTCTCCCACCCGGGTCGTCAAGACGGAACCTCCCAAACCCAGGAGCACGGCTACAAAAAAAATCAGCGGTGCGGCTGTAGACTGTGCGATCGAACTGGTCCGGGAGCTTCGGCTTCGCAGTATATTGTAAAAGGAGGCCAAATCCGTGAGATTGAGACAGGAATATGAAAAAGCCGAATATAAAAATATCTGGGTGGTCGCAGAAATCCTTTCCGGCAAAGTCCAGCCAGTCACCCACGAATTGATCGGAGCGGCCCGACCTTTGGCGGATCAAAGAAATTCACAGGTATGGGTCGTTTTGATGGGTTCAGGCGTAACAAGTCAGGCAGGATCCCTGTTTACCTTTGGTGCAGACAAGGTGATCATCGTGGATGACGAAAGATTATCCGGATTTGTGGATGAATTGGAATCCAAAGTACTGGTGAGGCTGATTGAAAAATACAAACCGGAAACCGTGATCTGCGGAGCCACCACCCGGGGCCGGGCGCTGATCCCCCGAGTCGCTGTCATGACCAACTGCGGGTTGACCGCGGACTGCACCGGGCTTGGCATCGACCCGGAAAACGGGGATCTTCTCCAGACCCGGCCGGCTTTTGGCGGGAACATCATGGCCACTATCCGTTGCCCCAGCCACCGCCCGCAAATGTCGACGGTCCGCCCGCGGGTGATGAAAGCCCCCGAACCGGATTTGAACCGTACCGGTGAAACCATCCAGGAGGCAGTGGAGGACAGCGACACAGCCAAAATCAAAAGGATCATCGAGATCTTCCATAGTGATGAAACAGTGGTAAACCTTGCGGATGCACGGATCATCATCTCCGGAGGCAGGGGAATGAAAGGGCCGGCAGGCTTCGATATGCTGCGCAAACTGGCGGCGAAGGTAGGCGGTGCCGTAGGAGCCAGCAGGGCAGCGGTGGATGCCGGTTGGATCCCGTATGCGCATCAGGTAGGGCAGACCGGGCAGACCGTCCAGACAAAAGTGTATATTGCCTGCGCTATATCCGGTCAGATCCAGCATCTTGTAGGGATGCAGTCCTGTGACCTGATCATCGCCATAGACAAAAACCCGGACACCCCGATGATGCAAATGGCAGACATCGCGGTGCAGGGAGACGTTTTTGAAATCGTTCCTGAAATCATTGCACAGATACCAAAGTTGTAAAGGAGATGGCATCATGAGTTATAAAAGTGATATTGAGATCGCCCAGTCGACCCCCATGGAACCGATCGAAAATATTGCCGCTGAAATCGGTATTTCCAAAGATGATATCGAATTCTATGGCAAAAACAAAGCCAAAGTGGATTATGATCTGCTGAAAAAGCATGCATCCGGAAAGGACGGGCACCTTATTCTGGTCACAGCGATCACCCCAACACCGGCAGGGGAAGGGAAAACCACCACCACCGTCGGACTTGGAGATTCTCTTAGAAGAATCGGCAAAAAAACCATTAT
>DOHE01000125.1:0-4015 GCA_003535395.1 Clostridiales bacterium
CCTGCAGCATAGCTTCCAGGTTGGTGATGGATTCAGTCACTGCGATAGGAGTGCCGCTTAAATCCAGTTTCAACCGGTACGTGCCCGCTCTTTCTGTGTTGCCCACCTGTACCAGGATATCCCGCAGCGAGGACAAATACTGAATATCGATGACCACTGCATCTTTACTGTCTGAAGTCCGAAAGTATTCTCCAACTTTCTTCCGCACCGTTTCTGCATATCCTGCATCCGGCACCAGAGTGCTGTTGTTCCAACCATATATTTTAGGTCCGGCTTTATTGTACAGTTGTACAAGCTCATGCATTTCGGGCTTTTCCTTGAGTGTGTCGAAAGCATTGCTGTCCCCGGTAATAAAAACAGCTAGAGTATCATTGCCTTCTGTCATCTGTTTAAGATATAACCGGTTCGCCCCATTTGCTTCATCGCGGACAGAACCAAGTATTTCAATGACTTCATAAGCACCAAGGTGATATTTTTGATACGTGACAATATCATAGGAACCTGACAGCAATTGAGGAAGAAAAGAAATTCCTGTTCGGGATTCGTATATGGAAATGTTCATGCAATCAAGTGTCCCTCCGGATGGAAGGATCTGAAATTTTCTGATTTCAGGAATCTGTAACGGCTTTGCATCTTCTTCAAAATTTTCAACTGCTTCCCAGATGACAGGGTCAGGAACTGGGGAAGGTTCAGGCAAGTCTTCTTCTTCGGAGAGTGAAACCAGTTTCCATGAAGCGGGATACTGCACAGAAAAAATATCCAAAGGATTTGTAAAGATTTCGCTCCTATTTTCAACAGCGGGGTTGTCGGGTTCTTCGGGTTCAATGTATTCCTGCGCAAAGCGCAGAGAATTGAAGATCCTGGAGAATTCATACCAGATCACGCTGCCTTCAAGGCTTCGGGTTGAGGAGATGGAAAGGACCAGCATCCGATTGTTTTGTGAAGTAAGTATTTCATACAAATAAGAACCGTCTGCGTTTTTGTAATGGATCTGTACAAAAGGTATGCCGTCCTCCGAAAGACCTGAACCCGTGCGGATCATATCAAAGCCGGGGGGTTTCCTGGTTTCGGGGACGAGTCCGCTGATCGTTCCCGGTACGGACAGAATTTTTAGCCGGGTGGTCTTGTCAAAACGATATTCATCTACCCGCGTACTCAGTGAAAGATAATGAGAATAAAGGTGTATCGCTTCAGCAGGAAGTGTCACTGAAAAACCGTGACGGTCCTTCCATTCAAATGATTTTTCCGAATAAAAACGGGACAGGGGATACATACCCCAAATAGATTCCTTGAATGCATCTTCGGCCTTTGACTTGATCTGCTGCTGCAATTGCAACTCCTGATCCAAACAGTTCATGACCAGGTCAATGAACCTGGATACAGACACTTGACTGGTATAATTATCCAGTTTGGTTTCCATACGAACGGTCACCTTGTGGATCAGTCTTAACTCATATTGGGGTATGGAAAAAAGGATCACGGTTTCATCAGGCGCAAGGGGGGTGCCGGCATCATATATTATCAAAGATCCGGTCGCGCCATTTGTGCCGACGGGGAAAGGAATGTCCGTGAAAAGCCTGAGACTCTGTTCTGTTTTTGAAATGTCCATTTCGTAGATGGATTCCATATGGTATTTTTGATCGGCATCCCTAAGTGGCGTTATGTTCCTTTGCTGTGCGAGCAGACTGAAGAGGGCTTCGTTTGTAAAGTTTTCCTGCTGTATCGATGCGCGAAAGGATTCAAACTCACGATCATTTATATGGACAGTTTCAATGGAAGCCAAAAGGGGTGGATGTCCGGGAAGAGAAATGTCGAATTCAGTAATACCCGGGTTCACAGGCAGTGCAAACTCCCCATCCGCAAAAATGGAAAATGAAGCCAGAGACAGGGTGGAGAAGATAATCAATATGAAAACACCAAGAGCCAATATCTTTTTCATTGTGTACGGCACTCCCGCTTCTATAATAATATATAAAGGCATGAAATACAAGGAACGTAATCAACTTGTAATGGTTTGACACTCTTCTGCCAGCCCGGTACGATCCAGCCCGGCCGGCACAGTCTTGTTCCGGACCATCCAACTGTGTTATAATGCGCACGGGCTTTGAATGGAGGATGATGAAAACGGAACCATTGGATAGATTGAGAGAAATCCTTCGGGGCATGGAAAAAATCGCAGTGGCTTTTTCAGGTGGCGTAGACAGCACTTTTTTATTGTATGTTTCCCGACTCGAGCTTGAGGATGGAGTTTTGGCGCTGACGTTGAATACACCGCTGACTCCGGCGGGAGAGATGACCGAAGCTTTAAGCCTTGTCGGCGAAATGGGGGTACGGCACCTTACAGTGTCTTCCGGGATCCCGGGCGGCGAGGCTTTTATCGCCAATCCCCCAGACCGTTGTTATATATGTAAAAAGGAACTTTTTACCCTGCTGAAGGAAAAAGCACGGCAGGAAGGATTTTTTCATTTGGCGGACGGAACCAATGCAGACGATATACAGGATTACCGTCCGGGGATCCGGGCCCTGGAAGAATTGGGAGTTCGGAGCCCGCTTAAGGAAGCAGGCCTGACCAAGGCAATGATCCGGCAGCTTTCTTTCGACCTGGGATTACGCGGAGGGGAACGCCCGGCATCCCCCTGCCTTGCGACCCGGATCCCTTTCGGGAGAAAAATAGACTTAAATGAGCTGGCCATGGTAGCCAGAGCGGAGAAACTGCTTCGCGATCTGGGCTTTTCCGAATGCCGGGTCCGGCACCATGGGGATGTGGCCCGGATCGAAACGACACAGGAGATGCAGGAAAAGTTGTTCCGGCCACAAGTCAGGGAAGAAATATTGAACAGGTTCCGGGAGATAGGCTTTCCCTATATCACGGTCGATCTGCAGGGTTATCGTCGTGGAAGCCTGAATGAAACCATAGATGCCCGGACCGGGAAGGATGGATCCATATGAACAGGACCCGTTTGCTTCAGTTGCTGCAGGATGTGAAATCCGGAACTTTGGATGTGGATAATGCGGCAGAAAAATTGAGCATGCTGCCCTTTGAGGATCTGGGTTACGCCAGGGTGGATCACCACCGGGCGATCCGTCAGGGATGGCCGGAAGTGATTTATTGTGCCGGAAAAACTCCCGTCCAAGTGGCAGGGATCGTGGAAAGCATGATGCACAGAAACTCACCGGTCCTGGCTACCCGTGCATCACCGGAAACATTCAGTGAAGTAAAACATATCGCCCCCCGCGCTGTATACAATGAGACCGCAAAAATCATCACCCTTGCTGCCGAAGAGGAAATCAGCGTCCCGGCCAAACCCTCATTGAAGAATATTGCTGTAGTGACAGCCGGAACATCAGATATACCGGTAGCAGAAGAAGCAGCCGTTACAGCTGAATTTTTGGGGAACCGGGTGGACCGTATCTATGATGTAGGCGTCGCGGGCATCCACCGCCTGATTTCAACACTTGACAGACTTCGAAGCGCGAATGTTCTTATTGTAGTAGCCGGAATGGAAGGCGCTCTGGCCAGTGTAGTGGGCGGACTTGTGGAAAGGCCGGTCATCGCAGTCCCCACCAGCGTGGGTTACGGTGCCAGTTTCAACGGCATCGCCGCACTGCTGACTATGCTCAACAGTTGTGCCAGCGGCGTCAGCGTGGTGAATATCGACAACGGATTCGGGGCGGGCTATACGGCAGCCATGATCAACCGGATCTGAAAAAAGGAGCGCAAAAATGGGAAAGATACTTTACTTCGACTGTTTTTCCGGTATAAGCGGGGATATGACAGCAGCAGCACTGCTGGATCTTGGCCTGGATCAAAAGATATTTCTGTCAGAATTAGAAAAATTGGGTCTTGGGAATGAATACCATCTTGATATTTCCCGGGGCAGTACCTACGGTATCGAAGGCACCAGTTTCGATGTCCATGTACATACGGGGGATCAGCATCATCCCAATGAAAAGGCCTTACCGGATGCACATCCTGAGCCTGCTAATCACGGAAGACACTTAAAAGAGGTCGGGG
>DOHE01000125.1:4036-6684 GCA_003535395.1 Clostridiales bacterium
ACTTTATCCCACAAGACCAAGGCTTTTGCCATGCGTGTCTTTGAGGAGATCGCCCGTGCAGAGGGCGCTGTTCACGGAATCGACCCTTCCCGGGTCCATTTTCATGAAGTCGGAGCGGTAGACTCCATCGTGGATGTGGTTTCCGCCGCCATTGGTCTGGAAATGCTGGATGTGGACATGATCTTTTCATCATCGTTGCGGGAAGGTTCAGGAACTGTGGAAACCAGTCATGGTACCCTGCCGGTTCCCGTACCTGCCGTGGCAAAAATGTTGGAAGGCAGCAAAATCCCTGTATCTGCCGGGCACGCAGATACTGAATTGATCACCCCCACAGGCCTCGCGATTCTAAAGAGTGCAGTTTCTGCTTTCGGCCCCCTGCCCGAATCGGAGATCCTGGCAACAGGTTATGGGATCGGCAAACGGGACACAGGCAATCCAAACGCGCTGCGCGTCCTCCTGGCCGAAACCCCTGGGGAAAAGTCTTTTCCGGAATATGCGGTAGTCTTGGAAACCAACTTGGATGACTGCAGTCCGGAGATCCTTGGACATGTCATGGAGAAACTTTTCGGAGCCGGAGCTTTGGACGTCTGGCTTACTCCGGTCCATATGAAAAAAAATCGACCCGGCACTCTCCTGTCTGTGCTTTGCAGGGAGGACAGAAGCAAGCCGCTTTCCGTAATGATTTTGTCAGAAACGACAAGCCTTGGCGTCCGCATGAACCGCGTTTCAAGGATGACTTTGGACAGAAAAACCATGTACGTCCCGACCCGTTATGGGGATATCGAAATAAAAACGGCTTTCGGGCACGGGATCACCAAAGTTGCACCGGAATACGAGTCATGCCGCAAGGCTGCAGCAGAACATACCGTCCCGGTAAGGGAAGCTTATGAAGAGGCGATGTCCGTCTTTAAACAAAGGAGGAAATAGATCAGATGATCTATACTTTTTCAGAGTACCTGGAAAAAAAATATGGAGAAAAAGTATACAAGCTTCCAGTGAATCTTCCATTCACCTGCCCGAATCGGGACGGGACCCGGGGGACCGGGGGGTGCGCCTTTTGCGGTGAAGAGGGGGCCGGATTTGAATGTCTTTCATCATCCCTGCCCGTGGAAGAGCAGCTTCGGATCAATGCAGAACTCATTCATGCCCGGTACAAGGCAAAAAAATACATTGCGTACTTTCAAAATTATACCAATACTTACACGGATGCCCATACGCTGAAGAAAAACCTGGAATCAGCCTGCCGGGACGATGTGGTTGCCTTGTATATATCGACCCGGCCGGATTGTTTGCCTGATACGCATATCGATGTGCTCAGTCAGGTGCAGCAGATATGGGACCGGGATGTTGTGGTGGAAGTAGGCTTGCAGACAGCAAATTATCATACATTGAAGGCGTTGAACCGGTGCCATGGTCTTGCAGAATTCATCGATGCAGTCATCAGACTGAAAAAAGCCGGACTCGGAGTCTGTGCTCATTGTATCACCGATCTTCCCATGGATGATCTGCACGATGTTACGGAGACAGCAAGGATCCTGAGCGCCCTGCATGTGGACCAGGTCAAATGCCACTCTCTGTACATCCTGAAAGATACAGTCCTGGGGACTCTGTATGAAGCGGGAGGATTTCAACCTTTGACTTTCAGTGATTATGTCACACGGATCATCGCATTCATTGAACATCTGGACAAAAATATAGCGGTTCAGCGTATTGCAGGCCGTGCACCCGATGACCGAAGCCTTTTCTGCAACTGGGGGATGAGCTGGTGGCGGATGAAAGATGCAGTGGAATTGAAGATGATGAAAGATGGCAATTTTCAGGGACGCCTTTGTGATTTTTCTTGATGCGGCATCGGTGCTATACAAAGAACAGCCGGCATGTTATACTGTTAGTTCCTTGTATGTTTGTCTCCGTATAGAGGATATTTTATCAACGGACAGGTAAAGGAGCAGGACCCTATGAGTTTTGAACAAATCGTCATACTGGATTTTGGGGGACAATACAATCAGTTGATTGCCCGCAGGGTCAGAGAAGCTCATGTTTACTGTGAAGTTCTTCCATATAATACATCTATTGAAAATATCCGGGAAAGAAACCCCAAGGGGATCATTTTTACCGGTGGACCGGCATCTGTGCTGGATGAATCTGCCCCCTGCTGTGATGCCGGCATATTCAGCCTTGGTATTCCGGTACTTGGGATTTGTTACGGGATGCAGCTCATGGCAGTTATGCTGGGAGGTTCTGTAACCAAAGCAGAACACCGGGAATATGGAAATGTAGAAATCGACCTTAACGGCAGCTTCCCACTATTTCACCAAACCGGGGGAAAAACCACGTGCTGGATGAGTCATACCTATCAGGTGGACAGGCTTCCCGAAGGATTTAAAAACGCCGGCTTTACCAAAACCTGCCCGACGGCCGCCATGGTCGATGTGAAAAACGGTTTTTACGGTGTACAATTCCATCCGGAAGTGAATCATACACCCCTTGGCCAGCAAATACTGGAAAATTTTCTATATCGTGTATGCGGTTTATCCGGGAATTGGATCATGTCATCCGTTGTTGCCGAATCCATTAGGAAAATAAGGGAAAAAGCAGGGAAGGGCCGTGTACTTTGTGCCCTTTCCGGGGGAGTCGATTCATCCGTT
>DOHE01000216.1 GCA_003535395.1 Clostridiales bacterium
CATCCAGTAACCCTACAAGTGCATCACCCTGCCCCGGAAAGTCCTGAATGTTCAGAAGCTGGAATCCCGCCATGCCAGGGGTGCGAAAACAGGCCTCCAGTTCCTCCTTGTAAAGAATCCTGGATAATGCACCCGAAGCGAGTTGGAATTGATGAACTTGCGGCAGCAGGCCCCTTTTTTTCAGGATGCTTCTGAAGTGCTCCAGATTGTATGGCTTCAGGTGCCCGGTATACTTGGATATCTCTGAAAAATCAGGATGGACCGCCCATTCACCCGCTTCGTGTAAAATGACTGGCATATGGATATTCCGTATTTCAGCTGTATAATCAAGATCGTTCCCATCCACTGAATACATTGATTTAAAACGTTTTTGCTGGGCAAGCCGTATCGAACCGTACTGAGTATGTCTTGTGACAAAAAACTGCGCATTGTAGAGCGGGGACATTCTTTTTGCAAATCTGTCATTATTGACGTCACAGGTATAAATTCTCCTGTTGTCCGCCTCCCTCATATTGTTCAGCAAAGCATCGAAAAAGTCCTCATCTTTCCTCATTTCATTACCAAAGCCCATCATGACAAATGATGGGTGATTCCCATATGTTTTCAACATATGGAAAGCCTCCTGCTCCAAATATTTTGCTTCAGGATAATCGCGGTATATATCAGCAGAAAATGGGCATTCAGGCAGGAAATAGAAACCAAGCCGGTCAGCAGCGGTAAATGCTGCTTCAGGCGGACACCAGGAATGAAAACGAAAATGGTTCAAGCCATATTCCTTTACTTTTCTTATTACAAATTCCCAATCTTCAACTTTCACAGATGGATAGCCTGTCAACGGAGATTCTGCATTATGAAGGGCTCCCCTTAAAAAAACAGGCCGATCATTGATCAGCAGCTGCCTGTCAAAGGTTGAGACCTTACGGATACCAAATGTTACATCCGTCCGGCAGTTTAGTATATTTCCGTTACCTGAACCCTGCACAAACAAATTGGCAATATATAAATTTGGGTCAAATTCATCCCAGGGCTTCATATTTGCAGTGATTGGCACGTTCACCTCAAAAGCCTGCTCACCCTTCACTGAAAGTAAGTCTTCTTCCTTTTCCATAACAATTTCCATCAGGTCATTCGCCGGGCTAAGCTTTATTTGAATCCTGCAATCCAGTGGGGAATCACTGGAATTTCTTATGATTCCTTTTACTGTGATCGTTTTCGTATTAAGACATGGATATACCTGAACATCCTTCAAAAACAAGTTGCCAAGGCAAATCAATTCCATTCTGCCTATCATACCATTCCAATTGGTTTGTGTTTCTTCACAAACGCTATGGGGCCAAAAACCAAGATTTAGTTTTTTTGTGTTATCCACACATATTGTTATTCGATGTTTTCCTACTGAAATCCCACCATTGATCAAATAAACATGAGGACCTGACAGACTGTTCATGCAACCAAGGGATTCCCCGTCGATCCATACCCTGGTCTCCCAATGGCATCTTTCGAGGTACAGGATCGCATCCTTGCCCAACCAGGTATCGTCGACCTCAATTTCAACCGAATACCATGCTGCCCCTTCATATGAATACTCTCGTGTAAGCCTTCCAATGTGAATTTGATTTTTCAGTGGTTTCACACCATATCCTGCTTCATCCGTAGATCCAGGCAACCATATTTTTTCATTGAAACTTTCTTGATACCATTTTTCTTTTATCCCTCTGTTTTCAGGATCAAGCCTGAATTCCCAAAAACCGGTTAAGTCAATTTTTCTGTCATTACTGTGCATGCCTTTATCCTCTTTTACTTTAATTTGTATAAGCTTCAGTCAGATGCCTGCCAATTCCAATTTGACCTTCGGTGGTTGAATCAATCATAATATGTGATATATTCATGGGCAAGTATAATTTTAAAGTTCAAATAGAACATATTATGCATTCTGGCAATGATTGCTGATGTGTGCTATTGCTGGCTGGATGCGAAGAACTCCATACACAGGAAGATTGGGTCACCATTCCCGGCATCTTTTCCTGCAGCAATTTTATATTTTGTTCTACTTGAAGCATGGTAAATGTCAGTGATTCGGATGACATCAGGGGCAATCATCTCTGCAATCCATTGAAACAGCACTGCTTGATGAACCTTAGTAACGGTGCTATAATAATAAAAAATGCCGGAGGTGCCTTTGGATTGAATGCTAAAACGAAAAATTTCATATATCAATTTAATAATGATCAGAATCGTTATCCGGATTACCCAAATCTCCGCAGCATCGGGTGGCTGCTGAAGACGCAGGATACACCGAATGAATTCGATTGCCGGAATATGCAGGAGGAAGCCTGTATTTTCATTTATACTCTCTCAGGAGAGGGAAGGGTCGAATACAATGGTACAACCAGGAAATTGTCGCCCGGCGAAGCTTTCCTTGCAGAACAGCCCGGACCCTGTCGTTACTGGCTGCCGAAATCCTCTTCCCATTGGGAATACAAGTATCTGGAAATCGGCAAATCTTCCATACACTATTGGCAGCGCATCATCGATCATTACGGCCGCATCATCCATATCCCCCCGGATTCCCAGGTGATCAGGCAATTGAATAAGCTGTTTGTATTCACTTCCATGAAAAAAGAACAGAATTTTATCATGAATTCAATGCATACTTATGCGTTCATCATGCACCTCCACCAATACCTGCAGGAAGAAAAAATGAAGGATACGAACCAGCATGCTCTGCAGGATTGTCTTCATATCATTCATACCCGGTATCATGAACCATTAAGTCAGGCGATCCTTTCCAAAATGACCGGAGTCAATGAATCTCACCTGTTCAAATTATTTAAAGCAGAAATGAACATTTCGCCCATTCAGTATTTACTGGCATATCGCCTCAAAGTTGCTGTTTCCCTATTGAAGGAGACAAGGATGCCTGTTTCAGAAATAAGCATTCGGTGCGGGTTTGAAAACCCAAATTATTTTACCCGGGTTTTCAAAATGAAATACAGGGTGACTCCGACCCAGTTCCGAACAACTGGTGAAGGACCCATGGTGAACGTAAGCGAAACTTGAGCAGGCTTGAATGGAACCATCCGTTTCTACCTTACGCCGCCCCATCATTAGCAGGATATTCTCTCCCGCACTGCCCGTGCAATATTTTGCACTTAAGAGCAAAATCCTCCTGTTGTGCCGCCTGCTGCCCGGCATCTATAATTGTCCTATGAAGCTGCGCATGCCGCGCATGACCAATCTTGACGCGCAGAATCACCGCAGCAGTGCCGCGTGACCCGCAGCAATCCTGCGTAGCAATGTCAAACCACTATACCGCGCATTTATCCATAGCAGAAACGGCAGGGATCCACCATGATGATCGACAGGAACATCCATCTGGCCTATTTTGACCCGAAAAAAGGGCATATGCGGAACCCGGGCATGGGGATCCATGCCTATGTGTTTTCCGACCATATGCATTACGGGTTCAATGCAGCCCAGTTTTCAAAGACGGAGCATGAGGCGCCCAACCGGAAGCTCAAGCGGGAGACACTGGACCGGATGCTGCAGCTGCCTTATACGGACAACCTGTATTTCAGGACGGACTGGTGCAATATCCAGAAGGAAAAGGGCAGGCTGCATATCCAGGAGGAACTGGAATGGCTGCTGGAGGCGGTCCGGGAGAGCGGGCGCAAATGGAGCTTCCGCATCATGAATTCCAGCCGGCACAGCGTGAAAAACAATTCCGTGCCCGACTTCCTGCAGGACAGGCTGGAGATGCTGCCGTATCAGAATCAGACCTGCGGACACGGGACCAGCTATTATCCGGCGTATACGGAGGAGTATCTGAAGTGGTGGGAGGAGCTGCTGCATCTGCTGGCCGACCGCTTCGACGATGACCCCAGCCTGGAGTTCGTCGATATTTCCGGGTATGGGATCTGGGGAGAGGGACATCATTACGGCATGCACGGGCAGGACCGGTCCAACTCCAACCGGCATGCGCCCAATGCGGAGGAAGTGCTGACACGCCTGATCACGGCGCATGACAGGATCTTCGCGAAGACGCCCGTGGCGATGACGCTGCATTATCTGGATTATCAGGCGGGGGTGGATGCGGTGGAAAATACCAGCCTGTGGCTGCGCCGGGATTCCTTCCAGCGGTTTGTATCCAAGTATGAATATGAAGCCGTCGCAAAGCCGAAGCCCGGCCGGGCGATCCTGTGGGAGACCATCGTGCCGGAGGTGCGGGAGATGCAGCCAGTGCTGTTTTCCAGGGAGCGGCTGGTGCAGCGTTATCTGGATTGGGGGGCCCATTATGTGGCCATGGGGTTCAACCCGTGGGAGGTCATCTACGCGCATCAGTTCGATCTCGGGCTGTATGAGCAGATCGCGGAGAAGATCGGGTATCGGATCCGGCCGTCGGTCATCATGCGCCGGGTCAATGAACGGGAAGAGCATGAGCTGATCGTGGTGCTGACCAACGATGGCTGCGTTTCCCCGCCCGGCACCCTCACCCTGACCGCCGCGTTCCCGTCCGGAAAAAATGTCAGCCTGGAACTGCCCATGGGGGCGCCTGAGGTGAATGACAGGCGGTATTATACACTCCCGTTCCCGAAAGAGGACTTCGCCTGCACCAGCGGACAGCAGGTGACATTGACCCTGCAGCTGCGGATGAAAGGCAAGGTGCACCCGGTGAAATGGGCGGTCCGGCAGCCACTGGCGGATGAATACAAAGCCAGCGCGCCGCTGATCATGCCCTGCAGCGGCGACCCGTTCCTGACCCCCTCCGGCACCTACGAACCCGAACTCTGAGCCTGGAAGGGCTTACTTTGGTGCAGGGTCCTGGTTTGCTAGCAGCCAATCCGTGAGGCTGAGGGTTTTGATTCCATCATAGGAGCGGATATAGCTCCTGTCCATGGATAATACGATTTTTTCATAATGATCCTGGATCAGCCGGAGCGGCCGCAGTTCGCGTTCTCTGGCCTCTTCGGACGACATGGTCTCAGTGACCTGGATGTACAGCTTTTCGCTGGGTTTCTCTGCGACAAAATCCACCTCAGTTTCGCCCACCTTTCCGATATATACGCGGTAATCCCGGCGCAGCAATTCGAGAAAGACCACGTTTTCAAGGATATGGCCGCGGTCCGCATCGCGGTAACCGAGCTGCATATTGCGAAAGCCAAGGTCGATGATGTAATTCTTCACAAGCGTTTTCAGGATCTGTTTGCCCTTGACATCATATCTGCCGACCGAATAAAAAATAAAGGCGCTTTGTAGCATCTTGATATACCGGTCAACCGTTTTCCCTGCGATGTTTCTGTTTCTTTTATTATCCAAAGTGCCTTCAGCGGACAAAACATTTCCGATATTGTTTGGAGAGGTGATGCTCCCGATATTGGAACACAGAAAAAGAACGATCTTATTCAGGATATGCTGGTCGGATGCATTGTTTCTTTGCAGGATATCGCGTAGCACCACCGTTGCATAGATTCCCTCCAGCGCCTCGATGCTTCTTGCTTCATTGAAATGATACTGCCGCAGGATGGGCATTCCGCCAAACTGGAGGTATTTCTGGAATTTATCTTCTATGGAAACGTCAGGGGAAAAATCATGAAAGTCCAAAAATTCCCGAAACGAAAGAGGCAGCAATCGGATTTCGATGTACCGGCCGGTAAGCAGCGTGGAAAACTCGGTAGAAAGCAGATACGCGTTGGAACCCGTGATATAAATATCGACATCAAAATCCAGGCGGAAGGACTCGATTGCCTTTTCCCAGCCGGAAATCTCCTGCAGTTCATCAAAAATCAGATAATTTTTTCTGCCGCTTACGATTTTAGCGCTTACATGATCATAAAAAGAAATGTAGTCCTTCAGTCCACTATATTTTAGTGACTCCAGATTCATATGGATGATGCAGTCTTCCGGTATCCCTTCAGACAGCAGATGCTGACGAAATAATTCCAGAAGTGAGGATTTCCCGCATCTGCGAATGCCGGTCACGATTTTTACCAGATCGACATCCTTATGTTCGATCAGCCGTCTCAGGTACTCCGGCCTGTTGATCAGTGCAGCCATGCTTTCCCTCCTTCCACCGGTTCTCTCTTATTATACCCAAACCGGACGGAAATTCAATAGTTTCCGACTTCTAATTCAGAAAGTTCTATGATTATTACATTTTCTGACCTTCGCGTTAGAAACTCCAAAGTCACGCAGCCTGGCCGCCACGCTCACAACGTCACGCCATCCTTGAAAATGGCGATCTCCCGGTATCCATTCTGCTCATTTTTGGCAGTGATCTCCCCGGAAGCGATGCCCCGCACGAAATCAAAGAACCCCTGCCGGACCTGTTCCATCCCATTGCCTTCCAG
>DOHE01000087.1 GCA_003535395.1 Clostridiales bacterium
AGTGGCGGTCCCTCCCTTCCTGCAACCGGATAATGGGGAACAAATCAGAATAATCACAGTGAATACGATGACTGCACCATTGATTTTATTGAGTTTCATAACCCTTCCTCCTTTTTTTCGTCATGCGGGATGAATTAACCCTTTATTTACATTATAACAGTGTCAACGTCCCTTATCTTTACAATATTCCTTCCATATTTGACATTATTCATGATAGGCACTTGACTTGAGTATTAGATAAATGTATGATGGCATGGAAGCTGCGTGAAATCTTGAGTGTACCGGGGCAGGGAGTGAACCGGTGTGAAAAAGACAACTCAAATCATTGATTTAAACCCTTCCGGCTCTCCCGCTGTACGAAAGGAGCACCACCATGTTCTGGATGCCCCTGATTCGTACTATGCCTATTACAATGAATATCACAACCGCAGAATGCAGTGCACTACCCATTATCACGAATACATGGAACTCATTCTGATTTCCAGCGGCAGTTTACATATCAATATAAAATATAAAACTTTTACCTGCACTCCGGGAAATATCATCCTGCTGGCAGAAAACACGATCCATTCTGCCTGGTGTGATTCTGCAGACAATGCCTGTTTCCATGTGCTGCAGGTCAAACCTCTGTTTTTTGCCAATACTGCTGTAAAATCCATAAATGCCCTGCATTACACTGCCTTTATCAATTATATGAAAGTCAACCAGTATGCAATTCTGCACGATCCTGAGACCTTTCATCCCCTTGTGGATCTGGTTGTTAAATTGATACAGGAAATAGAAGGCGGCATGTTAGGATATGATGTGGCGACAAGGTCATATATTTACCTGATATTTACTTATCTGATGAGGAATATGTTTGCTAACCAGGAAAAAATCAACGACTATATATACAATTTTAAAAAAATTGAAAAAGCAATCGTCTTTATCCATGATAATTATATGAAAGACATCAATATGGCAATGGCCGCCAACAAAGTCAATCTGACTTACAACTATTTTTCATGGTTGTTTATAAAGATAACAAGCCATACATTTTCCGAGTATTTAAATTTAACCCGTATTCAAGAATTCGAGCGTATTCTGCTTAATGGCCGGAAAAGCATTTCCACAGCTGCCCTGGAGGCAGGATTTACCAATGTGACACACTTCAACCGGGTATATAAGAAATATCGCAAGGTATCCCCCCGGCAGTATATCCGGAATTTCGACTCTGTCTTAAGTGAATGAGAAAAGTGTATCCTGGTTCATCGCATATCCTGCAAAAGGTTTCCTGGAACTTCATATTTCCGCCTGCGGGGCATAAAATGATTCTTCGTAGGCGGTATCCAGCATGGTGATGATGTTTTCCGGCGGTACGTTGCCCATGATATTGTGGACCTGGTTGAAGACAAAACCGCCGCCGGGCTTGAAGATCCGGGTCAATTCCCGCACATTGGCTGCCACTTCTTCCGGCGTCCCGGTGCTTAGCACTCGCTGGGTATCGCAGCCTCCCCCCCAGAAGGTGATCCCGCTGCCGAAATCCCGCTTCAGTTCAGCAGGGTCCATGTTGTCCGCGGAAATCTGGACCGGGTTCAGCATATCGATGCCGCAGTCGATGAGAGACGGGATAAAGGGGCGGATCGAACCGCAGCAGTGGTGAAAGATCTTAAAATCGCTGTTGCGATGGACGAAGGAGCAGAATTCCTTCAGGTAGGGAGCACAGAGTTCCTCCCACAGGGAAGGGCGACAGAAGGGGCCTCGCTGAGAACCCAGGTCGGAATTCACACAGATCCCTTGAATGAAACCGCCCATGGTCCGGATGACTNNATGACTTCCGTCACACCATTGATGGATCCAGCCAGAGCCCGCTTATTTCCTTCATGGATGGTCTCCGGTTCTGTGAGCATCCGGCACATCCAGTCGGGAGAGCCGTTAAAATAGGCCCCGTAACCGATATATACTGTAAAAAAATCTGTCTCCTTGAAAATTCTTTCTGCATTTCGGATCGTTTCTTTTTGAACCTCATCATGAGGGCGGTCATCCACCCGGATCATGCCGTTCCCGTCAAAGAAAAATCCACCCATGGGCATCCGCATCGATCCCTTTTCCCCCTCAAGGACCCAACTGCCGTCTTCCTTCAGTTTCGGATCCATCCCTCGCGGCAGGATGAAATTATACCGGTCCCGTGGGTTCCAGCGGTGGATGTTGCCCCATCCCGGGTGCAGCACGATGCAATCACAGTGGAAGCGTTCCAGGACATCTTCATCCACGCGGGCCAGAAACTGGAATGGATCTACGATTTCCACATGGTCTGTGGACAGGCCGAGCACTTCCCGTAGGTTCCAGTAAGCAAAGGCAGAGATTCCCGTGGAATAGTGCATTCCCAGATCGATGGGCATCCGGTCGGGTTCCTTATGGTTTATGGCAGCCAGTACCCGTTCTCTTCTTTTCATGGTTTCACGCATTGCGAAAACCCCCCTGTTCTGACCGCTGTGGCCTGTAGGGATGCAATCAGGCATCCAATATTATGAAAAGTATATCCCTGCTGCCAGCAAAAGGAATAGCTCGCGGCGAAAACATATTGACAAATTGCGAAATCCGAATTAGATTCTATATTGACTCTGTTTCTGCAGACTCTCAACGATCTGCAACGCGGGTCAATACTGACAAGAGAGGTGCAGATAGTGGCGCACAGTATACAACTGCTTGCTGCGCAGAACTGGAGCCGATACCGGGTCGACGCCCGGGAAGGCAACTCGGATATCCACATCCGTCCCGGTGGATTCTGTACTTTCGATATGCGCAGATCTTCCAATGGTCTGCATTATCATCACTGTTTTGAGCTTTGTGCTTCACTGGCGGGGTATGGCGAATTCATCCATGGCGGCCGGTCGTACCCTGTAAGTCCGGGAGATGTGTTTCTTGCAGATCCCCGGGTCCCTCATGAGATCCGGTTTCGGAAAAATTCTGCTTTCAAAGAGTCTCCATCATTTCAGCTCATTTTCTGGACCTTTGTGATAAATACAGAAGACTTGAGCTCTGTCAGTACTGCGGGGAGTACCGGAAAAGGGGATGCAGATCTCCTTCCCGGATTTCTCCACCGTCATGCCGTCATCGCTCCTGCGCAGCGGCAGATACTAACATGGCTTGATTTCATGGAGGCTTACTGCTGCAGGACCCCACATCCTGAATTCGGCCTGAAACAGGCGATGCGGGCGATGGTGCTGGACTGTCTTCGGTCATTATCCGGGATGAAGGATGCAGAAAACAGCCGCATGGCGGAAGATACGCCTTTGGATCAGGCATTGGGGTATATTGGAAGGAATCTGACCCGCAAACTGGCCCTTCAGGAAATTGCTACCTTCAGTTGCACCTCACCACGGAACCTTCAGTACCTTTTTCGCCATCATTTGGGCAAAACCCCTGTTGATTATATCAATGAGCGCAGAATGTCCCTGGCCGCCGGCCACTTGAAAATGAATTTCAAAGCCAGTGAAGCCGGAGAATTGATCGGGATCGGGAATCCCGCGCAATTCAGCCGTTTGTTCAAGAAGTATTTCGGCATGTCTCCCCGGAAATATCAACTGCAGCATGCATCCGGAGGCATGGTCTATGGTGCTGTTCACATGCTGGACCAAACAGCGTGTCCGTCAATGGATACTCCGGGCTGCGCCGGGATATGTGCGCCCGCTGCGAATCGTGACAGATGATTCGCAGACCGCTCCTGCATCCGACCCGGACCTGCACCCGACTTGCTGAAACGGCATATACTGGATACGACAGGAGGCGGTGCAGGATGACGAACCCGCAGCTCACACTTGAGCATCTTCAAAAAAACCTGATGTACCAGGGTCTGGTGATGGTGGAAATGGAGGTCACCTGGCCTGCTGTGAAAGGCTCGCTGGGGTTCAACTGGTATTATCGCCGGGATACGGCCGCATCCGTCCGGTATGTTTATCGAAGCTTCTATCCGGAAGCTGTGAAGCAGTACCGGCAGGCACGNNCCCCTTCAACGGGTATGTTTATAACAAAAAGGCCACTCCTTCCTATACCGGCAAACAGCTGGTCAGCCTGTACACGGACACATATGAATACGCCGGCGGCGCCCACGGATTGACGACCCGAAAGGGGGACACCTGGGATCTGGCGGTTCAGCTGCTGCCCCGCAAACTTTCCCTGGGAAGCCTGTTTCAGCCCGGCACACCTTACCGCAGAATCATTTTGGAGGAGATCCGGCGGCAAGCACTTTTAAATATCGCGCAGGGCAACGACATTTATTTTGAGGATGTTGAAAAAAATATCATCCAGTATTTTGATCCGAAGAATTATTATCTGGTACCGGAAGGGGTGGCGGTGTATTATCCGCTGTATTCCCTGGCGCCCTATGCGGCGGGGATCCTGGTATTTGTCATCGATTACAGCATTTTCGGCGACAGCCTGGTGTACAGATTGCCGGGCGCATAAGCAGATCCGGACTTTGAATACGATCTTGCGCACGTCGGCGGGAGCGTCCCCGGAGGCGAGTCCTGGCGCATGCACGTCTTCCGGGAACAGGATCATAAAATAACCGGCCTGCAACCGGACCAAATCCCCATCTCCCTGATAATACTGCACATCCTTCACCGGATCATACTCCCCGGCAGGCGTACAGGACGGGAGCGGGCGATAGCCGATACACTCCTCCCCGGAGACCACCAGCTGGATGTCTGTATATTTCCGGTGAGCCTCCCATTTGCCTTCCGCCGGTAGTTTGGATGGATATTCCTGCACCAGATAATGCTTCACTCTTCGGATTTCAGTGCCAGCCGGGAAAACAGCGGAAGTCCGCTGCACCAGGTTTGGAATTCCTTCCATTCCGAAAGCCGGTGAGAGGACCGTTGGCGGACCATGGTTTTAAGCTGCAGATAACTGGTAGTAATCCTGGCGGTGAGCAGGAAACCGGAGGGAATGTTGGCCACGATGCGCTGGAACTGCATCGCCCTGGACGCCTCCCCGGTTTCTTCCCGGTACCGGCGGACCATCTCCTCCAGGATACGGATGATCCCAGGATCGACAAACGCGTTGCAGTGTTCGGCAACAGACATGCGGGTGATGCGGTGCATGGTGGACTGACTGCTTACAAAATCGAACCAGTGATACCGCTTCGCCTGCTGCCACAGATACTGGGGCAGCTCAAAATCCGCCTGCACGATAATGCCCTTGAGAAAACAGTCATGCCCCGAACCCGGCCGAGCCTGTCCCAGTTTTTCCGATCGTTTCACGTCCGCGTCCCCGTCTTCCGACTGCCCGACCCTGCGGACTTTTTCATTAAACATTGCGGGCTCCGGTGCATTTTCCAGCATAGGATAGCTGGAGGCCACGATGCTTTCCTCCAGCCCGTAGACCCGGGTGTTCCGGATCCGGATGAATTCCCCGATGAAATCCCAGGTTGTCTCCTGTTGTACAGCCTTCTCCCCTTTTGTTTTTCTGTTTTCCATCATGACTGAGTCCCCCCCGACCCTTCTGTATCCGGCAACCGTTCTGCATAGACATAATAGGCGCCCTGCTCCTCCCCGGACGGATCGATGAATCCGGCTTCCAGGACGGTCACCCCCGCCTGGTCCAGCGGGAGCAGAAA
>DOHE01000059.1 GCA_003535395.1 Clostridiales bacterium
ATGACCGGGTTCTGAGGGTGCGCCGCACTTTCAAAAAAGCCGGAAAGGGTGTACCGGAGCCGGTATCCGCAGGCGCTGCACGTAAAAATATCGTACCGGGACGCAAGCCGCCCGGTCGTTTTGCATTGGGGACAGGTATGCAGGTAGTATTCCAGATGCTCCGCCAGTCGTCGCCCCTTAAACGGGATCGCCTGCTGCCGCTGCCAGTCGTCTTCTCTGTAACGCAGGGCTTCTGTGAGTTTTTGATGGATTTCATCCGGAGACAGCGCAGTAATCTCTTCGGCCGTAAAAAGTCGCCGGATATCGAGGATCATCCTTCCTTTCCGGCTTTTTACCGCCCAGCGGGGGTAGGAGAGATACCCTCCCCGGGTCAATGCCGTCACCACCGGGATGCCCAGAGATTTGATCAGCCTGGAAGTGGAATAGAACAGCGGCAGCGTTCTCCCGTCCCAGCACCTGGATCCTTCCGGGTAAATGCCGATGGAGGACATCTGCTCCTTGATCCTTCGGATCTCTTTCACCGCGGAGCCATCAGAGACAAACTTGGCTTTCGGGATGGCTCCCACCCATTTAAGAAGGCCTCTTAGCAGAGGGTTCCTGAAATATTCGTCGGAGGCCACGAAGCAGATATGATCCCGGATACAATAGGAAACTACGAAGGGATCAAAAAAATTGGTATGATTTCCCAATACCAGATAAGGGGGCTTTAAGTCCTCTAAATCCCGGCACGTGCATTCAAACCTGCAGATCTTCCTGAGCATGCCTCCAAAAAGGATCTTGAGGGCCCGGTTGAGCATCCTGCGTTTCATCATCAACACCATTGATCCCCTGATAAAGATTGCAGGATTATAACATATATTTTTTCGACTGCGCAATTTGTTTTTAAAGACAGGATGTTTTATAAGAAGGAATCCTTTATGAAGGAATCCTTTATGAAGGAACCCTTTATGAAGGAATATGCCGGATCATCCGGCGTGAGGCCTGATTTCCACGATGGTGACTCCGGCATCGCCCTCCCCGGCGGCTCCCAGCCTGAATCCGTGGATGTCTTTTTGCTGACGCAGGAATTCATGAATCCCCTTCCGGAGTGCTCCCGTTCCCTTGCCGTGGATCACCACGATCTCATGCAGTCCTGCCAGGCCTGCATCATCCAGGTATTTGTCCAGGAGGTATACTGCTTCAGAAACTGTAAGACCCCGTACATCCAGGCTTGCAGACACCGTCCGGGATTTGGCGGAGGATGAGAGTGCGGCCATCGTTTTTGCCGCCGTCTGCTGTGTTTCCATTATCCGGGTCAGGCTGGCTGCAGGCACATGGATGCGAAGCAGTCCTACCTGGACCTGCACATTTCCGTTTTTGTCAGGAGGCGTGAGCACCTCCCCTTTCTGATCCAGGTTTTTCAGGCGTACCGGATCCCCTGGTTTAAATTCCTGGTTTCCCTCCTCCCCGCCGTTCTCCTCTCCGGGATTTCCCATTTGGGATTCGATCCGGTCCAGCTCCAGCTTCAAATTTTGGTACAGTTACTGGGCTTCGCGGTTTTTGGTCTTCCGATCCGGGAGTTCTTCCAGGCTGTGCATGCGCTTGATGATATCCAGCGCTTCCCGGCGGGCATCCGACAGCACCTTCCGGGCCTCCTCCCGTGCTTCCCGAAGCAGCGCCTGTTTCTTTCCTTCCAATCCCGCCCGGTTCCGGTCATCCTCCTCCTTTTGCCGGCGCATCTCCTGTAAAAGCCGGTCCGCCTCCAGCCGTTCTTCCCGGGCTGCCTTCCGGTCCTTTTCAATGGAGGTGAGCAGATCCTCAAACCGGATCTGTTCACTGCTTAAAAACTCCCTGGCCCGAAGGATCACCCGTTCATCCAGTCCCAACCTGGATGAAATGGCAAACGCGTTGCTTCTGCCGGGGATCCCCATGATCAGCCGGTAGGTAGGCTTAAGGGTCTCCAAATCGAATTCACAGCAGGCATTTTCCACGCCCGGGGTCGTTTCTGCGTACACCTTGAGTTCGGCATAATGGGTGGTGGCAACGGTGATGCTTCCTCTTTGGCTTAGGTGCTCCAGAATGGACATGGCCAGGGCAGCCCCTTCGGTCGGATCTGTTCCTGCTCCCAATTCATCGAGCAGAACAAGGGTTTTGTCATCCGCTTCCCGCATCAGTGCAACGATGTTTCGCATGTGAGAGGAAAAAGTACTGAGGCTCTGTTCGATGCTCTGCTCATCTCCGATATCCGCAAATACATCCCGAAAAACAGCCATCCGGCTCCCGTCTGCCGCAGGGAGAAACAGTCCGGCCTGGGTCATGAGAGCAAACAGTCCGATGGTTTTCAGACTCACGGTTTTCCCCCCGGTATTGGGCCCGGTGATGATCAGGGTCCGAAACTCCCGGCCCACTCCCGCATCCACCGGGACGACCCGGTCCCGATCCAGCAGGGGGTGCCTTGCCTTGCGCAGCAAAATCTGCCCTTCCTGGTCCAGGATCGGTTCGGTGCCCGCATGATCCAGGGCCATTTTCGCCTTGGCAAATACAAAATCGATAAACGCCACAGCCTCGATGCTATCTGCGATCGCAGTGCCTCGATCTGCCACATCCCGGCTCAATACCGCCAGGATCCGCTCAATTTCCATCTGCTCCCGGATCTTAAGCTGTTTTAAGTCGTTATTGGCTTCCACCACTGAAAGTGGTTCCATGAAGAGAGTCGCCCCGCTCGCAGATACATCATGCACGATCCCTGGAAAATCATTCCGGTACTCCTGCCGGATCGGTATCACATACCTTCCGTCCCGGAGGGTCACAACAGGTTCCTGGATGAATTTGGAGTATTTTGATGAAGTCAGTGCATCACTGAGGCGGTCGCGCACCGCCTCCTGCCGTTCCCGGATCTTCCGGCGAAGGCTGTAAAGCTCCGGGCTGGCATCATCGCTGATCTCATCTTCGCTGCGGATGGCCCGGCGGATCCGGTCTTCCAGCTCCGGGTCGGTGTACAGGTGCCTCATACGGCTGCGCTGGCGATTTTCCCAGGCTTCTTCCTGCGCCTCATCGCCCGCATAATGCCGGTAAGCCCGGCACGCTCCCAGAAATCCGGCTGCGCCAAGCAATTCCCGGGTCCCAAGTCCGCCTCCGGCCATCACCCGCTCCAGCGATTGCCGAATATCCGGTATCTTGAAGGAGGGAGCTCCGCCCCGCTTTAATACCAAAGTGACCCCGTCCCGGGTATCCGCCAGATTTTCCCCGACCTCCGTCCGACAGGCGGACGGAAGCAGCGCCAGGGCTCTTTCCCGCCCCATGGGGGAACAGGTTTTTTCCGCCAGCAGGGCGATGATTTTGTCAAATTCCAGAACTCGCAAGGTCCGTTGATCCATGGTTTCCCCGCCTCCTTCTGCCTACAGGGAAATACGGCGTCTGATCCGGCGCTGGTAAAAATCCATGAACACGCTGTACGCAAAATCATATGCCAGGAAGGCCAGTTCCAGCACCAGTATGGCTCCTGCCCGGGGCAGGCCTGCAGGAAGGCTGTTCCATGCCGTCTTCACTGTCTCAAGACCGCCGGCCGTGATAAAAATCCCAAACAGCAGACTGATCCCCAGCGCTCCATGGAACATCAGGTATTTCAACAGGTATTCCATCCATCGGGAAACGGCCGGTGCCCCGTCCGGTCTGCGCTTTTCCAGATAATACTTGACGATCCCGTAGCCGCTGAAAAAGAAAATGTAGGGAACCACTGCGATCTTGTTCTGCACCAGCACCAGCAGCAGCGCTGAAGCGGCCAGGCAGTAGGTCGCGGCAAATCCGGGCCCCGTTTCCAGCAGCAGGATCCCGGTGAGAAAAGACGCCAGGGCCAGGAGCGCGATTTTTCCGGAAGGCGCCAGAGAGGAAAGGTAAACAAGCACCACACAAAGTGCCAGCAACACTCCGCCCATGGCGACATGTTTTGCCGAAGCCCGTCTTTTCAGCAGCATGAGATCAAGTCCCCTCCCATCCCTTCACAGCAGCAGTCGCTGCAGATCAGGCAGGAACAGAGATTGCACATATCCTGGTCCTGTCTGTATCCGCGTGTCCAGGATGCCTGGCGGTAATTCATATTCCGTGAGTTTATATTATTGAGTGCACTTCGGTATTCAAAATTGGCAGGCTCCAGGTCCACCGCCATTTTCAGATGAAGATAGGCCTGGTCATACCAGCCTTTCCGCGAATAAATCACGCCCTTTAGAAAATGCCATTCCGCAGGTCTTTGGGAGGATGCATCCAGCCTGGCATCTGCTTCATCCAGCAAGCCCTGGCTGATCAGCTGCCGGACCTCTCCAAAAGCACCTCCTCCATGCGAATGCCGGCTGCGGAAACCAAATCCGCCCGATCCGCCGTCATGATCCTGATAGCCGGTCGAACCTTGGCCTTTGCGCGATTTCTGAATGGCATCATAGGCTTCGTTCACCTCGGCCAGTTTGGTCTGGGCCAGATCCGCCAGCGGATTGTCCCTGTACTGATCGGGATGGTACTTTTTTACCAGTTCCCGGTATGCTTTCCGAATTTCGTCTTCACTGGCATTTTCCTTGACCCCCAATACTTCATACGGATTTCTCATCCAGCATGTCCTCCATTTTCCGTCTTAAACCGAGATAAATAATATTTTCCAGGATGGGTGTCAAATCCCCGGAAGGCAAAAGCGCCAGAGCCGACGAGGCCTGTTCCAGACAGGCGGTCATCAAAAACCCGATCCGGGGCCGCATTTCATCTTTAATAGCCCTTGTCAGCCTTTTCGCTTCTGTTCCAGGGGCAGGGTGCCCGGCCTCTGTCGGTTTCAGAGCATATGCAAGCGGATTGTAGCCGCCTGTCTTCAGGTCTGTTTCAAGATCCTTCCAGGCATCCGCCAGGTAGATCCACTTGCCGATATTGTACCCCATCCAGCCAAGAGAGCGGTATACCGGCTCTTCTTCCCAGCCTGCACTGCCGTCAGGATGCCATTCAAAGAGACAACGGGTCAGCCTGGCAAAATGGTCTGCTGCCTGGTCGATCCCTGTGCATCCGGTTGCCTCATCCTGCTTTAAAGCCTGCAGATCCGCGCTGATCCTGCTGATCCGTGCAGCAACCATCAAATCCTTCCCCCACCGCCTTTTTACCTTAGAGAAAGCCCGGCCAAGAAGCAGCGTGCCCGCAAGCCCGGTGGCGCGGGATCCGTCGGCCAGGTCGTCTCTGGCTTTGAACCAGGCCAGGATCACATTCACATCTGCTGCATAATCGATGGCCGCGTTCCGTCCCGCACAGCTTCTTTTGCGCAAGGGATGTACACCGCACCGAAGCGCCCGGGTTTCCGGTTTGAATCCGTAAGCACAACACAGGACCAAAGCCAGGAAGACTGCATCATTGGAGAGGGTGAACCGGGGCAGCTGGAGTTTTCGCTCCGCCATGGACCGGCACACCCCGCAGTAAATGCTCCTGAAAGATTCATATTCTCTGATCTTAAGCTCCGGCTTAAGGGGCTGGATGTATCCAAACATATTATACTCCGTATTCCTGCCTACGGGTGCCGGCTGAAATTTTGCCGAAAAGATTTCAAATACCTGGCAAAGGCATAGAGGGAAACCGCGACCGCAAGCAGTGCCAGGATATCGCTCCAGGCTGAACCGAAAATGGCAAATGCGACTGTCAGAAAAACCAGGGCTGCCGCCAGTTTTCCGTACCAGCTTGAAATCAGTTTGAAATTCACTTTTTTGTACAGTAAAAATCCACCGGCGATCATGAGGACTTCTTTAACGACGACGATGACGGGGATATAAAAGGAGAGGTTCCCCTTGATCGCAAGCAGGGTCAGAGCGGTCAGCTGGAGCAGCTTGTCCGCCAGGGGATCCATATACCGGCCGAACTGGGTGACCTGATCATGCCTTCTGGCCAAATACCCGTCCAGTATATCCGTACCGCATGCCAGACCATATATTACGAATGCCCAAACCCGGTATTCAAAAACCAGCAGAATACCAAACAGCGGGACCATGGCAAAACGCACCAGGGTCAGGAAATTGGGCAGATTGATCATCACGTGCGCATCGTCTCCTTTACAGGGCCAGGATCCGGTTGAGTTCCAAAAGATCCTCATCAACCCTCTTCTTCATTAGAAGAGCTTCTTCTATGTCATAATCTGTGATGTGTCCGTCTTTCCAGCTCACGATCCGGTTCTTTCCTCCATCTCTTAGAATCTCCACTGCCCTGGATCCCATCCGGCTGGCCATCACCCGATCCATGACCGTGGGGCTTCCTCCCCGCTGGATGTGTCCAAGGATGGTGGCCCGGGCTTCGATGCCCGTCTTTTCTTCTATTTCCCCGGCAATTTCCACAGCGCCGCCGATGCCTTCCGCTACGATAACGATATAATTGGTTTTCCCACGGTTGCGGCCTTCAATGATGGGACAGAGAATATCTTTTTCCATGTCGAAGGTCTTCTCCGGGATCACCACGGCTTCTGCTCCACCGGCAATGGCCACATTCAGTGCGATATGCCCTGCATGCCTTCCCATGACTTCCAGTACGCTGCAGCGCTCATGGGAATACGCCGTATCCCGGATCTTATCGATTGCATCCTTGACGGTATTGAGCGCTGTATCATACCCGATGGTATAATCCGTGCATCCGATATCGTTGTCGATCGTCCCCGGGAGCCCGACCACCGGCATTCCCTTTCTGGACAGGTCCAGGGCCCCCCGGTAGGAACCGTCGCCGCCAATGACGACCACGGCGTCCAGAATGCNNCCAATGACGACCACGGCGTCCAGACCAAATACGCGGGCAATCGAAATCGCCTGGTCCAGTCCTTCATTGGTTTTAAATTCCGGAGACCGGGCGGTTCTCAGGATGGTCCCGCCCCGGCTGATGATGTCCGAAACGGAACGCAGATCCATAGGCTCGATGTCCCCGCTTAACAGCCCGTTATATCCTCTGCGGATCCCCATGACCTGGAAACCGGCATGAATGCCGCAACGCACCACAGCCCGGATCGCAGCATTCATTCCCGGGGCATCTCCTCCGCTGGTCAGAACTCCGATGATCATTTCCGTGCTCCTTCCGTTCCGGTCTCATTTTCCGGCCCGGACCGGATCTCACCGATGCCGGTCAGGATACGGGCACGGCCCCGGATCTTGATAGCGGATGTATTTTCCGTGAACTGAGCGATCATGACTTCCCCTTTGTCCAGTTTTTCCGTATGATGAAAACGGGTGTCCCGACCCCGGGTCATCCCGATGACGTTGATCCCGTTTTCCTCCGCTCTGATGACAATATAATCATTGCTGAATTTGCTGTTTTTCTCTTCCTCCGCCACTTCAACTCTCCTTCCCGCAGCCCGGTCCGGATCACATGTCGCTGACATCTTCAGGAGACAGGATATGCACCCCGGCCAAAGTCAGCACTTCAATGGCTTTCCCCGGATCCTCCATTCTCAGGATGACATACGCATATCCTTTCTTGCGCCCGATGAAAGCATACAGGTATTCGATCCCGATGCCGGCATTCCCGAGGACTTCCAGCACCTCGGACAAACCTCCGGGCCGGTCATCCATCCCGATGGCGACCACGGAAGTGCAGCTGACGGTAAATCCCTTGTCTTTCAAAACCTGTTCCGCATTTTCAGGCTGATTCACGATCAGCCGCAGGATCCCAAAATCCGTGGTGTCCGCGATGCACAAGGCACTGATGTTGATCCCCCTGCTTCCGAGGATCCGGGTGACTTCTGCAAGCCTTCCCGATTTGTTTTCAAGAAATACAGAGATCTGTTTTACCAGCATATGCCCATCCTCCTTGACCTGAGATCATCGTATTGTCATTTTGCCTGCCGGGTTGATTATACATGATAGAGGAAGCGGTTGACAACTGTGTTCCTTCATACCGGCGCGGCTGCGCGGCTTCACGGTTGCGCGGCTTCATACCGGCGCGGCTTCATGCCGGCGCGGCTGCGCGGCTTCATACCGGCGCGGCTGCGCGGTTGCGCGGCTTCAAGCCGGCGCGGCTTCATGCCGGCGCGGCCACTCCGCTCCAGGCATAACCTCTTTCAAACGCCCTGCGGTTTATTTCCGCAAAAGACTCCGGTACCGCCGCCTGCACCGCATGCAGCCATGTATCCCTGGGGATCGGCAGTCGGGCCGCCGCGACCCCAAGCAGCACCATGTTCACTGCGCGGATGCTGCCGCATTCCATGGCTGTTTTCAAAGCATCCGGGAAAAGAGCCTTCGGACAGACCGCCAGAATCTTCTCCCGGATCCCCGTGGGATAAGCCATCCTCCCATCCACCACCGGCATGGGTTTGATCTGCTGCAGGTTGGACACCACCTGGCCGCCGGGTTTCAGGTACTCGAGCCATCGGATGGCTTCCAGGATCTCAAATGCCAGGATCAGATCCGCCGTTCCGGTCTCCACCAGCGGAGAATGTACCGGAACACCCTGGCCGATGCGTACGTGGGTCACCACGCTGCCGCCGCGCTGCGCCATGCCGTGGGTTTCGGCGGTCAGCACCGCCGCGCCGCGACGCAGGGCGGCTTCGGCGATTACCCGGGTGAGAAAGAGGACCCCCTGGCCGCCGAGGCCGCTGATCACGATCTGCT
>DOHE01000026.1 GCA_003535395.1 Clostridiales bacterium
AGCGGCGGGATATCGCATCCGGAAGAAAGCACGAAATTCTTGTAATTGGCTGTTTTGACCAGCAGTTCGTGGGTTTTTTCACGCACATCCTGAACCGTGCCGTTTTTGAAAACCCGGGCAGGGTCTATATTGCCCATAGCCAGTACCCCCCAGGGGATCTGAGGCATGATATCCGCCATGTCCACAGCATTGCCGAAATGGTATCCCATGGCTCCCGTAGAAAGCATGGAACGCACGAGCGGTACGGTATTCCCGCAGTTGTGCAGTATCACCATAAACGAGTCGTCCTGTACGGCTTCGACGATGCGGCGCACATAAACGGACGAGAATGCATCACACATTTCAGGTGACAAAAGCCCGGCAGCCGGTTCGGCGATGATCAGGCCGTTGGCTCCTGCCTGTTTGTAAGCGTTTGCATATCCGATCAGGAAGGATGTGGTCTTTTCAAGCACAGTATGGACCAGTTCCGGTTCGGTGATCGAAGCCACCATGATTTCCGTCATATCCATCAAACGGCCGGACAAAGAGAAAGGACCGATCATACCGGCAAAAACAGGCCGGTCAACGATGTTGCGGGCAGCCAGTGAAATGGCCCGGATATATTCTCCTGTCCTTCCATCTCCAACTTCCGGTACCTTAAGCGCTTCCGCATCTTCCTTGCCGGCAATGATTCTGGCTTTAACAGTCGGAACTTCCTCATTGGAAAAATTTACCGGGCTCCCAAATGCTTCCGCCTCCACGGAAAGATCCATCATAGAAACGGCTGCGGCAGTGCTGTACCGGTTTGCGATGGCCTGCATACTTTCGTACTGCACGCGGCCGTCGCTGACCAGATCGACCACATTGACCCCAAGAAGAGTGATACCGGGAAACGATAAAACAGGGACCGCTTTTCGTTCAGGGCTGTTGGCTACGGAAAACATCCAGGCTCTCATGTTGCGTTTCATGAAATCGCATCTCCATTCCTTCGCTTTATGATTAAATTATATAAACAAAGGTGCGCTTCCGTATAATAAATATTTTTGAATTTTAGTATTTTTCTACGGATTATTACAGGCTAAATCCGCACAGTTCTATGCTTTCCGGACTTATTTACAAAAATTCCTGATATTTTACAAAACACTCTGTAAATTCCGGATAATACAGGTCCCAGGAAGGAAAATCCTCCAACCAGCATCGCTTCCACAGGGGTGAACGTCCTGGTTTTAAACAGCAGGGACGCAGACGGAAAATATACGGCCAAAGCTGTCACTGCAGCTGAACAGGCTACAGCCGCCAGCAGGATGGGGTTTCCGAATGGATTGATCCCGAAAAGGGAGCGCTGTTCCGACCGGCACTCAAACGCGTGCAGCAGCTGGGAAAATACCAGTGTACAAAATGCCACTGTCCGGGCACTTTCCAGACTGGACCCGGTGCGAAGCGCCAGAAAAAAAGCTGCCTGGGTGCAAAATCCGATGATCACGCCCCGAATGAGGATCAGCCCTCCCAGTCCCCCGGAAAAAATCTGTTCCTCCCGTCCCCGGGGCCTTTCGCCCATCAGATTTCGGTCCGGAGGATCAAATCCCAAAGCGATCGCGGGCAAGCCATCGGTAACCAGGTTTACAAGCAGGATATGCACGGGCAAAAGCGGGACCGGCAGTCCGGCTGCCATAGAAACAAACATGGTCAGCACTTCTCCGGTGTTGCAGGAAAGCAGGTATCGTATAAATTTTCGAATATTGCTGTAGATCCCCCGGCCTTCCTCCACGGCTGAAACGATGGTGGTAAAATTGTCATCCAGCAGGATCATGGCAGAGGCTTCACGGGTCACATCTGTGCCGCTTTTGCCCATAGAGATCCCGATATCCGCTTCTTTTACGGCAGGGGCATCATTGACTCCATCCCCGGTCATCGCTACCACATATCCCCTGTTTTTAAGCGCTTTTACGATTTTCAGCTTATGCGCAGGAACGACCCGTGCAAAAACACGGGTGCGCTCTACTTCCTGCTCCAGCTGATGTTCCTGCATATTATCCAGTTCCCGTCCTGTCAGGACCCGATCGCCCGGAGCCATCATGCCAAGTTCGCGGGCGATGGCTTCAGCTGCAGCTGCGTGATCTCCGGTGATCATAACCGTGCGGATTCCGGCATTTTTGCAGCGTTTGACGGCATCTTGCACTCCCGGTCGCGGTGGATCTGTCATTCCAACCAGCCCCAGCAGGGTCATGCCGCTATGTAAGTTCCGAATATGCCGGCCTGTCCCGGGAATGCCCGCCGGGCTGCCTTCCACATCCCTTTGCGCGACAGCGATCACGCGCAAAGACCCGCGGGCCATCCTGTCAGTGATCTGCAAAACCGTGCTCCGCAAAAAAGGATCCAGAGCCTGTTCCCTGCCGGAAAAGGCCGCCCGGGTACAATAGGGCAGAACCGCTTCCGGAGCCCCCTTCATATAGATTCGGATCCTGCGGGTGGTTTGTTGACGGCAGCCGGTCACCATATACTTGTTTCGGGAATCAAAAGGGATTTCAAAAATTCTTGCATTCTCCGCCATCAGGTTTTGAACGGACAGGCCTGACTGTCCGGCAGCCTCTGCCAGTGCCAGTTCTGTTGGGTCCGCATCGCTGCATAATACAGCCGCTGTCAGGATCCTTTTCCCGTCCTCCGCCGGCATGCCGTCCGGGCCCAGGATCTGCCTCACCTGCATCCGGTTTTGTGTCAGCGTCCCCGTTTTGTCTGAACAGATCACATTGGCACAGCCCAGGGTCTCCACCGATGAAAGACGACGGATCAGCGCATTGCGTCTTAGCATTCTTCGAGTGCCGATGGCCAGGGCGATCGTCACCACCGCAGGCAGACCTTCCGGAACTGCAGCGACCGCCAGACTGATCCCCGCCAAAAGCATTTGCAGCGGAGATTCACCCCGATAAATTCCGGCAGCGGAAACCGCCGCACAGACAAAAAGACAAATTAAGGCGATCCTTTTCCCCAATTTGTCCAATCTTCTCTGCAACGGTGTTTCAGGCTCTTCGGTATGGCTCAGCATGCCGGCGATCTGCCCCATTTCCGTCTGCATCCCCGTATTTTGGATCCGGGCAGTCCCGTTTCCTGTCAGCACAATGGTCCCCATATGGATCGGCTGGCCCTCTCCCCTTGAGACCGGCATGGATTCGCCTGTAAGAAGGGATTCGTCCAGGCTGAGGCTGTTGCCTGTCCTGAGAATTGCATCCGCTGGCACCCGGTCACCGGCCTCCACGCGGATCATATCCCCCGGGACCACCCTTTCTGCTTGAATTTGGCAAAGGATCCCGTCCCGGTACACGCGGGCAGAAGGAGATGCCATTTTTTTTAGTGCCTCCATAGATCTCTCGGTGCGGAATTCCTGGAGGAACCCAAGCATAGCATTCAGGATCACAATGGACAGGATGATCAGGGATTCCAGTTTTTCTCCCATAAGCCAGGAAATCACCGTGGAAGCCAGCAGTATGAGCACCATCACATCCTGAAACTGGGATAATACACGCCGGATGAGCCCCGGTTTTGGCGCTTCCGCCAGCCGGTTGAGACCGTATTTCTTTAATAAAAGGGAAGCATGAGCCTCTGTAAAACCCGCTGCGCTTCCGGGTCCTGAAATATCCACCTGCAAAGGGGCCTGCAAAGGGGCCTGCAAAGAGGGGCCCAAGGCCATGGCTGTTCACATCCCGCCGTCCGCAATGCCCTTGTATTCCCTATCTCCGCAGGCTGCAGACGGTCATTTTTTCCCGGTGATATTTATGCGGGCGGAAAGGCGGTTATGTATCCCGCCCAGGATCTCAAGGATCCGGAATTTGAATTTGTAGGAAATATTTTCGCTTGCTTCCGGGCCGGCGCCACTGGATATAACCCGATACCCTTCCTGTCCCACCGCTTCCTTCAGCTGCAGATCCGTCCTGTCTTCCTTCACAGTCGCCGGTCCATTGAAACAAAGCGGCGGGAACAGGATGCACCACCAGTTGCTGCCTTCCGCTTCACCGATCTCCACCCGAAGTGCCCGATAGCTGCCTGCTGGAAGAGCAAAGCCGGTATAGTTCCGGGTAGGAAAATCAAAGGTGCCTGACCGGACCTCAACAGAGTGCTCAGATCCATTATCTGAAAGGGTTTTTTCCGCCACTTCCCGGATGCCCTGAAGATTTCCTTCAATATAAGCCAGCATTCCGTCTGAATCCGTGACCTTGTCCCGGGTCTGCTCTGCCAGGTATGCCAGGACGGCATCCCGCACCTTAAGTTTTCTGTCCTGATCTTCCGGAGAATTGCTGTTGGGGATCACATGAAGCCGGACCACCCCATCAGAAATCTGTCCACTGACCCGACGGGCATAAGACAGGATCATATAAACTGCACATATCACCAGCGCTCCTGCTGCTGTGACCATAAACACCCTTCTTAGTATCTGGACCGCTGATTGGATGCGCATTGCCGCCTTGTCCATCCTGAACAGCATCGTTCTTCCCCTCCTGTCCGGTTTTCGATACGTCGGGGATCTGACCCGCGGTTGATCGAAAATCAGTTTTCCCTTCCGTTCCAGGGGAAGTATGGACCGTCTGACAGTGAATTATTCATTGTGTACAGTTATTTCCCGCGAATGCGGCGGCGGGGGCGGCTTTCACAGCTCTTCGATGGTAAATTCCAGTCTTTCAAAAATCACTTCTTCAGGAAATTGGTCTTTCTGAAAAAATGTCATACGAAAACTGGCCAGTTCACGGGTGTTTTTCTTCATCCACATAGGGATGGGGATGCGCAGCTCCCTGCAGATCTGTAAAAAACCCTGTTCGAGCCGGTCATGAAAGGACTGTCCGGAATCCTCCACGACTGCCGTGACAT
>DOHE01000124.1 GCA_003535395.1 Clostridiales bacterium
TGCCCATCCTGTTTCGGGTCACGGAGGACGGTTCCGGCCTGGCTCGGGCCATGGAGGATCTGTACCGGGCAGCGGATGCCGCCATTGCCGGAGGCGCCAACATCCTGATCCTCTCCGACCGGGGAGTGAGGGAGCGGGCAGCTCCCATCCCCTCTTTGCTTGCGGTAGCCGGGCTGCACCATCACCTGATCCGGACACGGGACCGCACAAGAGTAGGACTGGTCGTGGAATCCGGAGAGCCCCGCGAAGTCCACCACTTTGCACTGCTTATCGGCTACGGCGCCGGTGCGGTGAATCCATACCTGGCGTATGAGACCCTGGACGGAATGATCCGTCACCGGATGCTGACACAGGTGGACTATGGACAGGCGGAAGCGAATTTTATCAAAGCCAATTCCAAGGGTGTATTGAAAATATTATCCAAGATGGGCCTTTCCACCGTGCAAAGTTACCGGGGCGCCCAGTTGTTTGAAGCGGTGGGCCTGGGCGCGGATGTGGTGGAATGCTGCTTCACCGGCACGCCGTCCCGGCTGGGGGGCATCGATATCGGCATCATTGCGCGGGAAACCCTGGCCCGGCACCAGCGGGCCTTCGGGGATGCGGCGGGGAACCGGGACACCCTGGATTCCGGCGGCAATTATCAGTGGCGGAAGGAAGGGGAGGAGCACCTGTTCAACCCTGAATCCGTGCATAAGCTGCAAATGGCGGCCCGAACGGGGGACTACAAGCTTTATCAGGAATATGCCGCAATGATGAACGACATGTCCCGGCGCATCAGTACCCTCCGGGGACTTTTGGAGTTCAAGTCCAGCCGTCCTCCGGTGCCTCTGGATGAGGTGGAACCGGTGGAAGCCATTTGCCGCCGTTTCAAGACGGGGGCGATGTCCTATGGCTCCATCAGCGGGGAGGCGCACATGGCCCTGGCCGTGGCGATGAACCGGCTGGGGGGCAAGAGCAACACCGGGGAAGGGGGAGAAGACCCGGAGCGGTTCATCCCTTTGCCCAATGGGGATTCCCGTTGCAGTGCCATCAAGCAGGTAGCATCCGGGAGATTTGGCGTTACCAGCGATTACCTGGTCAATGCCAGGGAATTGCAGATCAAGATGGCTCAGGGGGCAAAGCCCGGAGAGGGAGGGCAGCTGCCCGGCAGGAAAGTGTATCCCTGGATCGCCCGCACCCGTCACTCTACCCCCGGAGTGGGACTCATCTCCCCGCCTCCGCATCATGACATTTATTCCATCGAGGACCTGGCGGAACTGATCCATGACCTGAAAAATGCCAATGATCAGGCCCGCATCAGCGTCAAGCTGGTCTCCGAGGTAGGGGTGGGGACAGTGGCCGCCGGTGTGGCCAAGGGCCGTGCAGATGTAGTGCTCATCAGCGGGTATGACGGCGGGACCGGCGCATCGCCCTACAGCAGCATCCGTCACGCGGGACTGCCCTGGGAGCTTGGACTGGCGGAGACCCACCAGACGCTGGTTTTAAATGATCTGCGCAGCCGTATCGTGGTGGAGACGGATGGCAAGCTTCTGACCGGGAGGGATGTGGTGATCGCTGCCCTGTTGGGAGCGGAGGAATTCGGATTCGCCACGGCGCCGCTGATCGTGCTGGGCTGCGTGATGATGCGGGTTTGCCACCTGGATACCTGTCCGGCAGGAGTGGCCACGCAGAATCCGGAACTAAGGAAGCGCTTTTCCGGGGATCCAGCCTATGTGGTGAACCTGATGCGGTTCATTGCCCAGGACATGAGGGAAATCATGGCAAGCCTGGGCTTTCGATCCATTGAGGAAATGGTGGGGCATACGGAGGTCCTGACCCCCAGCAGGTCTGTGGGCCACTGGAAGACGGCCGGACTGGATCTGACTGCACTGCTGGCTCAACCGGACGTGGCAGATGAGGTGGGACGGTACTGCAGCATCTGTCAGGATCACGGGCTGAAAGCCTCTTTGGATGAAACACAGCTGCTGCCCTTCTGCCGGATGGCTTTGGAACAGGGCGTACGTGTGGAAGGCACCTTTCCCATACACAATACGGATCGTGTGACCGGCACCCGTCTGGGCAGTGAAGTCACCCGGAAGCATGGGGCCCGGGGACTGCCGGAAGATACGATACGCCTGAATTTTGAAGGCACAGCCGGACAGAGTTTTGGCGCCTTCCTTCCCCCGGGGATCACCCTGACACTGGAAGGGGATGCCAACGATTACATCGGCAAAGGCCTGTCCGGGGGCAAAATCATCGTATACCCGCCAAAGCAGGCTACCTTCGTTCCCGAGCAAAACATTCTGATCGGCAACGTGGCGCTGTACGGCGCGACTTCCGGGGAGGCTTACTTCCGGGGAGAGGCGGGGGAACGCTTCTGCGTCCGCAACAGCGGGGCTCAGGCAGTGGCGGATGCGGTGGGAGACCATGGCTGCGAGTATATGACCGGCGGCCGGGTGGTGATCCTGGGCGCGACGGGCAGAAACTTTGCCGCAGGCATGTCCGGCGGGATCGCATATGTGCTGGACGAAGCCGGGGATTTTCACCGCAGATGCAACATGGAGATGGTGGAACTCACCCCCCTTACAGACCCCCGGGAGATCCGCAGGGTACGGGGAATGGTGGAAAAGCATTACCGTTATACGGGCAGTGATTCCGCCCGGCGGGTGCTGGGGGACTGGGATCAAATGGTTTCCCGGTTTGTAAAGGTGTATCCCAAGGATTACAAACGCATGCTGGAAGCCATCGCCCGGGTGGAAGCGGCGGGACTTAGCGGAGAACAGGCGTTGATGGCAGCCTTTGAGGACAATATCCGGGATCTGGGCCGGGTGGGCGGAAACTGAGGCAAAAGGGAGTGTTTGAATATGGCAAAACCCACAGGATTTTTAGAATACAACCGGAAGTTGCCGGAGGACCGGCCGGTATCTGAGCGACTGAGAGACTGGAATGAATTTCATCTGCCCATGCCGGAGGAAAAACTCAAGGAGCAAAGCGCCCGATGCATGGACTGCGGGATCCCTTTCTGCCATACAGGCCTGCTGGTGAACGGGCTGGCCATGGGTTGTCCCCTGAACAATTTGATCCCCGAGTGGAACGAACTCATCTACCGGGATCTCTGGCAGGATGCCTTGGATCGGCTGCACAAGACCAATAATTTCCCTGAATTCACCGGCCGGGTATGCCCCGCTCCCTGTGAGGGCTCCTGTACCTGCGGTATGAACGGATTGCCGGTCACCATCAAAAATATCGAATGCACGCTCATCGACAAGGCATTCCAGGAGGACTGGATCGTGCCTCGCCTGCCTTCTCTGCGCACGGGCAAAAAAGTGGCAGTCGTGGGTTCCGGCCCTGCGGGACTGGCCTGCGCCGACCAGTTGAACCAGGAAGGGCATTCTGTTACGGTATACGAACGGGCGGACCGTATCGGCGGACTGCTCATGTACGGCATCCCCAACATGAAACTGGACAAAGGCGTGGTGCAGCGACGCATCGACCTGCTGGCCATGGAGGGCATCCGGTTCGTGACCCATACGGAAGTTGGCCGGGACATCCCCGCAGAAGTGCTTCACCGGGAATACGACGCCATCGTGCTTTGCGGGGGGGCCACCCAACCCCGGGATCTCACGGTGGAAGGCCGCAGCCTGGAAGGGGTACGTTTTGCCATGGAATTTTTGAAGGCCAACACCCAAAATCTCTTGGATAATACGCCTCTCCCGGACGCTCTTTCTGCCCGTGACAAGGATGTCATCGTCATCGGCGGGGGGGACACGGGCACGGACTGCGTAGGCACCTCCCTGCGCCACGGCTGCCGCAGCGTGGTCCAGTTCGAATTGCTGCCTAAGCCCCCGGAGGTCCGTATGCCGGACAATCCCTGGCCTCAGTGGCCCAAGGTGCTCAAGGTGGACTATGGGCAGGAGGAAGCCCGGGAGCTGTACGGGGAGGATCCCCGCCACTACTGCATATCCACGAAGAAGATCGTGGGAGATGATCGGGGTCGGGTCAAGGAAGTGCATACGGTGGAAATCAACTGGCAAAAGGACGACCGGGGGCGGTTCATGCCCGTGGAGATCCCCGGAACGGAAAAAGTATGGCCAGCTCAGAGGGTGCTGCTGGCGATGGGATTTTTAGGCCCTGAAGACACTGTGCTTCAGGCTTTTGGTGTGGAGCGGGACGAACGTTCCAATGCCAAGGCCTTGGAAGGAAAATACACCACGAACATCCCGGGCGTATTTGCCGCCGGCGACATGCGCCGCGGCCAGAGCCTGGTGGTATGGGCCATCCAGGAGGGTCGGGGCGTGGCCCGGGAATGCCACCGTTATCTGGGTGGAGAAGGTCTGTTGCCATAAGATCATCCATCGCTCCTGCTGTTTGCCCAAAGCAGCGCTTCCTGCTCCAGGCGGATCCCGGAAGCCAGCATGAGCCGGATCAGATCGTGAAATTCTGCATATGCGCTGTCTTGCAACAGGAGATCCAACTTTCGGGCATAGCGGGCGTCAAACATAGAACCGGAGTGCTGAAGAGGCCGATAGGTCTCCACATCCATACGAAAGGGTTTAAGGCAGCCGGCGATCTGGGCTTTCAGCCGCTGGAACATGAGAAATCCGCCCAGGTCGATATCCCCCCAATGCAGAAACTCGATGTGGGGTTCCTGCCCGGAGATGCGTCGGCCGCAGTCACACCGGCCGGCAGCCGCGTCGTGGATTTTCTGAAAGAACATCCCTTTCAGCGGGCTGTAAAATCCGCCGTGAAAGAGGGTCAGCAGCGTTTCGTCTGTATTTTTTATTATCCAATCGGTGTAATTTGCTTTGTTTTCGATAAACAGCACTTTTTTTACCGGCCCCAGGCTTGTGATCTGCAGGTCCCGTACGGTGGGGGCATTGAGAAGGACGCCGTGCGGGAACAGCGAAAAATCAACGGGCTTTCCGGCCAGCAGACCCTGGAACGCGCCCTTAAACTCCACGGTGGCGGGAGACGAATAAAGACCGGCCAGGGAGAGAAGGTCGCTTTCGGCCATTTCACTGCCTTCGGCAGTGGCATAATCCTTTAGGATCCGGACCAGCCGGGCGCGCACATTTTTTTCAAAATACTTGGAGTCGCCATACCAGCGATTGCTGAAAACCCGTTCCAGACCTTCCCCGGATCCGGAATGAAAGATCTCATGGATGCCGGCGAGCGCTGTCAGGATGGCCCGGGCCTGTTCCTCGTCGCGGGGAAGACAGCCCGATACGCTGCCTTTGTTTTGCATGGTTTCAGATACATCCTGAAGAAACCGGGAAATCCAGTTGTCCGGGGGCACATCTTTGGAAAGTCCGGTTTTTAACGCTGCGTTTAACGCTGCGACCTGCTCCGCGAGAGAAGCCAGTACCTGGTGCCGGGGTTTTCGGGATACCGCCCGGTAGGCTTCCCCGAGACTGTGGGGCAGCAGCCAGATCCGGTCAATGATATTGCCTTCTTCGAACCGCAGCCATGAAAAACCGGCAAGCCCCGAGGCCGCAAGTTCCAGAATCACACTGTTCGCTGTTTCCCGAACTCCGGGTTTTTCGATATCATACTCGGGAAAATCGCTCCTGCCGGGATGGAGAAATATACGCCGGGAGGTTGGGGATCCAGGCTCCCGGAATGACTTGCTGTGCTCATATTTGTCCAGAAGCCGGCTTAAAATGATCTGCTTGAAATCTGTCATGCATCCGGCCCTTCTTCCTGCAGCTGCCGGGCATCGAATGCCCGGACGATGGAGTTGTGCCCCTCCCGGATCACGCAAAGATTCCGGTCTACCAGGGGGGCGATATCTCCGGCCTTCTCCGGGGGAGCAGACAGGATGCACTGGAAATCGAACCGGCGCAGCAGCCGGATGCTTTCCTGGATCCGCTCGCTGTCCATCTTGCTGAAAGCTTCGTCAAACAGGATGAGGCGCATCCGGTTCGCACCGGGGTCCTGGATCCGGTACAGCTGGGCAAAAGAAGCAAGTACAGAAATATAGAAAGGTGTCTGGGTCTCGCCTCCGGACTTTTTCTGCAGCGTCCGGGACAGCCGCTGGATCTGGTCCTCCCCCTCCGTTACAAGCAGGTCGAAATTGAGATAAGTCCTATAGTCGGTGAAACGTTTGATGTTCTTTTCCAGTTCAGCCCGGGCGTCCGCATTCAGATCCGAATCCACATCGGTGATCTGGCGGAACAGTTCGTCGATGGCATCCCCGTGCTTGCTTCGAAACAGCTCGGAAGCCAGATTGTATCCCTCCAGCAGCATGGAGTCAGTGATCATGTCATAAAAACGCCGGTATTCGGGCTTGGGCTGCCAGGTGAACCGGTACCGCTCATCGCCCCACCGGCATTCCTTCAGCGCAGCATTGAGCTCGTCGATCTGTGACCGCACCATATCCATGTTGGACTTGAGTTTTGCCAAAAAATCATCACCGAACTGCTGGTAAGCCTTTTCCCTGGCATCCGTGATCCGGGCTTTGTATTCAGGAAGCCGGATGTCCTTAAGTTCTGTGAGTTCCCGTTGATAGGAGGCATTGTCCGGTTCCTTGATGTCATAGGAAGCTTTGTATTCCCGGTTGTATTCCGAACGCGCCTTTTCCAGATCATCTTTCTTTTTTTCCATCTGACTGGCAGACCTGATGACGGAAGAGGCAAAATTTTCTGCGATCTCCCGGGCGGATTTTCCGGCCTGCAACTCTTTTTCGAACCGGGGTTCACCGGTGCTTAAGAGCCAGGAAGGGTCGTACCGGGTCCGAATGGATTCCTCCATGTCCTGCACCTGGCTTTTCAACCCAGGAAGCTTTTCCTCCCGGATCATGCCTGCATTGATCCGGATTTCTGCAGCCTGACCGACCCGTTCATTGTTTTCCTCATTCAATTCACGGATAATGCTTTCTGCCTGGCGGATCTGTTCGTCCAGCTGGCGCAGCCAGGACAGGTCCAACCGGCCAAGTTCATCAGCTGCGGATTTGCGCTCTGCCTCCAGGCGGGGGATCTGCTCTGCTTCCTGGGCCGCCAGAAGCGCATTTTCCATATCTCCTTCGCTGAAATTCTCCAGGTCAGCCGCTTTTTTCGCTGCCGGGGCGATCCGGGCAAGAACGGAAAGCACTTCCTCCGCCTCACGGATCGCTTCCCGGGTCGACCGGATCTGTTCCTCCAAAGCCCGCCGGCCGATGAATGGGAACTTCCAGCGGTCCGGATGCAGCTGCCGGGCTACAAATCCCTGGTAGAGCATGCCGCTGTCAGTGATGGCCCGCTCATGGCTGCGCAGATCTTCAAGCCTGTCCACTTTCATGACCCGGCCCAGCACGTGTCGGATAAACAGACGAGCCTGTTCATTATCTGTTTCCACTTCTTCCGCCAGACTGCCGGGCAGCTGCACCGGTTCAGCCTGGGCCAGTTTGGCACTGTCCACCAGGCCCCAGTCGAAAAACTTCCTTTCGAATTTCAGTCGGTCATAGATACGCAATGCCGGCAAAAAGAACTCCGGTTGCACGATCAGGTAAAATTTCTGCGTATGCAGATACCCCTCAATGACATTGCGCCAGCGGGGCTCCCGGATTTCCAGCAGATTGGCCAGGATATCCACATCGACATCACGGCCTGCCTGTTTCGAAAGCTCCTCCCGGAGAGTTTCTGTCAGTTCCAGAAGCTTGGGATCATAGGATTTGAAGCCTTTTTCCAGCTCATTCAGGCGGGTTGTGTGGTCGGACAACGCCCTTTCGTGATCCTGTCCGGATCGGGCGATGGATATTTCCAGGCCGGCAGCGGTTTTTTGCATGGAAGCCATTTCGCCCCGGATCCGGGAAAGCCCTTCCTTGCCGGTTTGCAACAGGCTCCTGTCATCAATATCCAGCAGCGTCTCAGACAGGGCAGCGACCCGGGCAGCGGCCTGTTTCAACTCCTCTCCCGGTGACCTGAGTTCTCCGGCAGGAAAATCAAGTTCCAGACATCTTTCCGCCACGGCCCTCCAACCCAGGGCGTATTGCTTCAGCCTTTGCAAAGTGCGGCCCAGCGTGGTTTTCAGTTTTTCGGTCTGTATATTCAAATCCTGTATTCTCTGGTTGAGTTGATTGAATTTCTGGGTGATATCCGACCGCGCCCGATCATCTGAAAGCGCCTGTTTTCGAGCCGATTCACGTTCCAAAGCATTTTTGACCTCCGTGAGCCGGGTTTCGGTTTCGACGGCTTTCTGCTCCAGACCGTGCAGTTCTTCCTCAAAACCGGAGATATCGTTAAGCGCAGCCTTGAGTTTTGCCATTTCTACCAGATAACGCTGCAGTTCATACCGCTGCTTCTCTTCCAGGTATGCGGCGAACCTGTCCGCGATCCCGCTTAGATCGTCCACGCGCCGGGACATCAGGTCCGCATCGTGCTCCAGGCGCTTGTAGGAGCGGATGTTGTCCTGCATGAGGGTGATATCCACGGGGGCCCGCACATCGCACACGAATTCCGTGATGAAATACTCGATATCGGTGATGGGGGTGAAGGATACCGCCTTTTTAAACAGGCTGAAGTACTTGTTTTTCAATCCACCCAGCTTGCCTTTCAGGATTTCCTGAAATCCATGGTCTGAGTCGGGGAACTCAAACCGGCCCTTTTTGAACGTCCTGTTGAAAAAGGAGCGAAGGTCCTTATAGGGATAGGGAACGCCGTCCGCGATGAAATGGTTGTCCGGCAGCGGGGCATCCAGCACGAAGAACCGATGCTCGTCCGAACCGTCTTCATAACAGTCAAAAACTACGCCCAGGGTAAAGTCTGTTTTCTTTTGCGTGTCATGGAATTCACAGGCGATATAGCTCGAAAACCGTCCTTCCCGAAGGTATTTAAACCCCGTGCCGCCGTCGTCGCCGGTCTCTCCGCGCAAATACCCTTTAAGACTGCGGGATGATCTCTCGTTTGCGGCCTTATTGAAAAAATACCGGCCGTTGGCATCTCCCAGAAGCAGCAGCTGCAATGCATCCACCAGAGTGGATTTCCCTGTGGCGTTCTTCCCGGTAAGAAAATTGATCCCCTCCACTTCCACCAGTTCATGCTGAAAAAAGTGCCAGTGGATCAGAAGGATTTTTTTAAGTTTCTTCATTCCATGTCATCCTCCTCGCCCCGGATGGGATCCGGCACTTCCGCCGTGTCCGCTTCCGGCCCGGTGCCCTCGGGGGCTTCCTCACCGGCATTCTGCAGGAGCTCATGCATGCGGCTGATCCTTTCGTTTGTGACGACGAACAGGATGGAGGGCAGGACCAGGAACCGGGTTTCAGGATCCTGCCAGTTGCCCGCGATCTTTTGGATAATATTAAAATCCCCCAGCTGTCTTAACCCGCTTGCCAGATCCCTGTCCGGCGGTTTCTTGCGGATAATGTTCAAAGAAAGCATCTTATGGATCAGCTGCCCTGTCTGGACCATGATCTCATTCCGGAGCGTTACTTTTTCCCGTTCTTCCTCGTAAATCAGCCGCAGGGTATAGAGGAACAGCGTGGTGATGCGGTCCAGCCGGATCCGGTTGTATTCATAGGCATTTTCCAGGGAAATCACGCCGTACTGGCTGTCCTTCCGGATTTCCCATCCCCCGAAGGCCAGGTATTCGGAAAACAGCTCAAAATTCCGCTCTACGAACCGGTATTCCGGGCTCACTTTCATCATGCCCTCCCGGGCATCAAAAACATCCCGGAGCAGGAAGGTTTTTGCAAGCAGCAGGCTTAACAGCCTTCGGTATTCTTCTCTTTCAGAGTGATTAAGTTTTTCATATGCATCAACCCACATGAGCTTTGACTTCCTTTCTCACAAACCGCATGTTCGGGATCCGGTACCCGCCGGATTCCAGAGTTCCTTCCAGGAATTCGACCCGGTAAAACAGGTTCCGATCTCCGGATCTCAGGGTTGCCAGCATCAACAGGATGAAATCATGGTCATTGGAGAGCTTGATTTCCGGGGAGGACAATACCACCCGGCCGGCCATCAGCTCTTCAATGTATTTAAGGGCATTCTGACTGGTGTAGATGAGACGCGCCCGGTGTATAAAGCCCTGCACCTGGGAATCTCCGAATGTTTCCCCGAATTCCGCGATTTTCAATGGGACCCCTTCCCGAAGGGCACTTCGGTCTGTCCGGGTATACAGGGATTTTTCATCGACGAATCCCTGCCTGTAGAGGTTGATGCACGAATCAAATCCCAGAATCTTTGCCGCGTGGACCGGATTGCGGGCGATGTCTGTCAGCAGGTCCACGAGTTTCCCTTTGATGCTCCGGTCCGTATTCAGCAGATATCGCATTTTCTCAATGGACGAGCGGGTATAGGCCGTGTTTTTGCGGTCAATCTGTTCCAGCATGGCATCCATGCCTTCATACAGGTCCATAATGTTGCTGATTTTCCGAAGGATGTCTTCCATGGCCTCCTCCGGGGCACTGAATTTTCCCCGCTGTATAGCCTGATCCGACATCATCTGCCGAAGGGGCAGATCGCTTAGCCAGTCTGCCAGGATGCGCAGGATGGGAGCTTTGAACCGGGGCACCGAATCCAGGGTTTTCAGAGGGTGATAGATCCGGTCCATAATAAGGGTCTTATAGATATCAAAATGCCCTTTCAGCACATCATTGGCTGTGGCAAAATCATTCAGCGCCTGGTGATGGCGGCGGATATTGTTGTGAAGGGTTTTCAGTTCGTCGATGAGGCGGGTCGTATTGTTGTACGCGGTGACCAGGGCATTGTACAGATAATCATTTCGTTCTGCATCTGCAGTCTTCAGGGCGGAGTAGGTAGCATATACATAGGAATTGTATTCCCGGGCCTCATCGCTGGTCAGAGACACAAACAGGTCCAGCAGTTTGACGGTATAATCCGGGAGTGTGATGTCCTCTTCGAAGGAATCCATCCGGTACTCCGTCTCGATCCACTTTGTATCGATCAGCCTCCGGATCAGCAGATGGGCGGTGGCAGAGACGCTGGCATTCTCTGGACCTGCAGCCGCCGCCGTAGCCGGGCCAGCTGCCGCCGAGCCAGCCGCCGCCGAGCCAGCCACAGTCGGGCCAGCCGCCGCCGAGCCAGCCGGGCCAGCCGCCGCTGCAAATTCCTGGCGGTCTGCTTCCAGGTCGAGGGTCAGGATCCTTTCGTCCAGGTTGATCATGAGCATGGAGATCAAATCGCTTCGACTGATGGACATCTCCTGCCGGAACAGCTTATGGAGCACAAGAAGAGCTTCCATATAGAGCTCCCTGTTTTTTGAAACCAGAAGAGAAAAAAGGCTGGGGNNTCTCAAAAACCTTCAAATCAGTGACCTCGCAACGGATGATCTATGTGTGTATTATAGCCACTAAACAGCGGTTTTTCAAGGATACTTTTCTTTCGCTTTGCTTTCGCTTTTCTCTCGAAGCACACTTATCGCCGTACACTTATCGCCGTGCACTTATCGCCGTGAATGATCCCTGCAATTTACTGTATGCCCGATCCCGTCTTCCTCACCGGACAATCCTTTGAGTCATATGATGTTACGGGAGATTTTTCTTAACAGTTTGGAAGGAGGTTGTTTTTTGAAATATCCGGACAAATTCTGTCATCTTACGGATGCGGAAATATGTAGTCTGATCAATAAGTTTTGCAGCAAAAAATGCTGTGTTATCTGTAAATGCTGCAAACCCGGTCCGCCCGGACCACCCGGCCCTCCAGGTGCCATGG
>DOHE01000083.1 GCA_003535395.1 Clostridiales bacterium
ATCCGGCAGGAAGAATGCGGGTCAGACAGGATGCAAACCGAAAGCAAAGGGGGAAAAAGATGGCGATCCGTATGATTTCCTGGAATGTCAACGGGCTTCGGGCATGCTTGCAGAAAGGTTTCATGGACTATTTTTTCATTACAGATGCAGATATCTTTTGTATCCAGGAAACCAAGCTGCAGGACGGACAGCTGGCGATGGAACTGAACGGGTATGAGCAGATATGGAATCATGCCCGGAGGAAAGGATATTCGGGGACAGCTGTATTTTCAAGAACAAAGCCCCTGGATGTATGTTTCGGCATCGGCCTTGAGCCTTTTGACCAGGAAGGCAGAGTCATCAGCCTGGAGTATCGGGATTTTTTCCTTTTAAATGTATATTCTGTCAATTCCCAGAGGGAATTGATGCGGCTTAAGGAAAGAATGGAGTGGGAGGATGGACTGCTTGCCCATGTTCAACGGCTGGAAGCAATAAAACCGGTGATATTGTGCGGAGATCTTAATGTAGCCCACGGGGAGATCGACCTTAAAAATCCGAACAGCAACCGGAAAAATGCCGGGTTCACCGATGAGGAGCGGAGCCGGCTCAGCCGGCTGCTGGCCGCGGGTTATACAGATACCTTCCGGTATTTTCATCCGGATGCCACGGGGGCATATACCTGGTGGTCCTACATGTTCAATGCCCGGGAGAAAAATGCAGGATGGCGCATCGATTACTTCCTGGCTTCGGATCAATTGATCCCCCGCCTCAGCAGAGCAGCCATCCATGCAGAGGTGGGAGGATCTGATCATTGTCCGGTTTTGCTGGAACTTGAGTGAACAGGACATTGACTGCAGGGCAAGTTTGTGATAATATTGTTGCAATTGAACAGGATCTTCAGGGCAGGGTGAAATTCCCGACCGGCGGTGATATGGCACAATGCCATCAGCCCGCGAGCGCAAGCTGATCCGGTGTGATTCCGGAGCCGACAGTACAGTCTGGATGAAAGAAGAGACAAATCGTTGTGTTTTTTCATGTTCCCTGGAGATTTTGCCCAGGGGATTTTTATTTGGGGAGTTGGATCGAATGAAGGGTTTTATGGGAAAGTTGACACGGATGGGAGTTTTGTCTGCATTATCTGTGGTGCTGATGCTGGTGATCCGCTTTCCGATCATTCCAGCGGCTTCTTTTTTGGAATATGAACCTGCAGACGTCCCGATCCTCATCGGAGCGCTCTTGTATGGGCCTGTTGCGGGGTTGATCATGACTGTAGTGGTATCAGTGGTCCAGTTTCTCACTGTCAGCGCCAACAGCGGCTGGGTGGGCCTGGTGATGCATATGATCGCTACCGGGACCCTGGCGGTCACCGCCGGTGTGATTTACCGCTTCATTCCCCGGTTCAAAGGAGCTGTTCTGGCTGTTTTGTGCGGATCTCTGGCCATGACCCTGATCATGATCCCGGCAAACCTGTTTTTCACCGTGAAATTTTACGGCTACCCGATCGAAGCGGTGAGGGCGCTGCTTCCTACAGGGATCATCCCTTTCAATCTGATCAAATCTGTGGCGAATTCGATCCTGGTGCTGCTTTTGTATAAACCACTTGCCTGCTACCTGACAGCGCCGAAGGCGGAGAAGAACAAATGCTGAATGCACAGCATATCTGATGCATAGGCTGTTATCAGGGCTGTCGGGTCAGGGAGGGCCGGTGTTGAGAGATTCAAATGTAGTACTTGCATTTGCTTTTACATTGATTGCAGGATTGTCTACGGGTGTCGGCGGCTTTTTTACACTTTTCTTCAAAAAGACGAATACTCGGCTTCTATCTGTAGTCCTTGGGTTTTCTGCCGGGGTCATGGTGTATATTTCCTTCGTTGAACTTTTTATGGAAGCACAGCAAACCCTGATGCGGGAAACCGGGAGGCAGAACGGGGCATGGCTGGCGGTCATCGCATTCTTTGCCGGCATTCTGCTCATCGGCATCATCGACAAGCTGATCCCTTCCTGGGAGAATCCCCATGAAACCAGGAAAATCGAGGATTTAGGCCACTGCGAATGGGTTATGGACAAACGTTTGCTCCGTACCGTCAAACTCAGCACGCTTGCCTTTGTGATCCATAATTTTCCCGAAGGCATTGCCACTTTTGCCTCCACCATCCGGCAGCCAACCCTCGGAGCCGCGATCACACTGGCTATTGCCATCCACAATATCCCGGAAGGCATCGCTGTAGCGGTGCCTTCATACTGCGCAACGGGGAACCGCCTGAAAGCCATTGGCACTTCCTTTCTCATGGGGTTTTCTGAGCCTCTGGGCGCTCTGATCGCGTATCTGATCCTGTATCCGTTCTTAAATGACACGATCCTGGGTTGCCTGTATGCGGGCGTAGCCGGTATAATGGTATTCATCTCCCTGGATGAACTGCTGCCTGCGGCCCGGGAGTATGGAGAACACCACCTGTCCATGTACGGACTGGTTTTTGGCATGCTGTTCATTGCACTGGGTTTGAATTTGATCCGCTGAAATGTTGAAAGGGGAGCTGGGTATGGATGTCTGGGAAGCAATCATGAAGCGAAGGACTGTACGTCGATTCAAGCAGGAGCCAATTCCGCAGTCCATACTGATAAATCTGGTGAACGCTGCACGGATGGCACCCTCCGGCGCCAATATACAGCCGCTGAAATATATGATCGTGGATGACCCGGCAAAAGTGATCCGGGTATTTGAACAGGTGAGGTGGGCGGCTTACCTGGCCCCGAATGGAGCTCCTGGTGAAAATGAAAGACCTTCTGCTTTCCTGCTCATCCTCCTGGATAATACGATCAAGGCTGCCACCCCCGAACTGGACGCGGGCGCGGCCTGCCAGAATATCATGTTGGCAGCCGCTGCCGAAGGGATCGGGACCTGCTGGATGGGGGCCATCAAACGGGAGAGGATCCGGGAGATCCTTGATCTCCCGGAACGTTACACCCTCCACACCGTCATTGCGCTGGGGTATGCCGGTGAGGAGCCTGTGGCGGAGGATGCCTCGGATTCGATCCGTTATTACAAGGATCCGGCGGGTGTTTTGCATGTGCCCAAAAGGACGCTTAAGGACATACTTTTACCGGCAAACGGAATGCAGTCGGCGAAGTCTCAGCCGGCAAAAGACGAATGACTCCGGGTGGGATGAACGGCAGTATGCCCAACCTGCTGATGATCGTAGCAGATCAGTTTCGTCACGACTGTCTGGGTGCAAACAACAGTCTGCCGGTCAGAACCCCCAACCTGGACCGTCTGGCTGCTGAAGGAATGCGATTTGAACATGCCTATACCACTTTGCCGGCCTGCTGCCCGGCCCGGCAGGCGATGCTGTCCGGACGCCGGCCAGAATCCTTTGGCTCTTTGTGGAACTATAACGGCGGCCTGCCGACGGGCTGGCTCCCGTTAACCATTCCCACCTGGTCTGTGCAGTTGAAAACCCGGGGTTATTTGACAGGTTTCGTGGGGAAATGGCAGGTGAATCCGGAGTATGGACCGGAGAATTTCGGGTTTGATGATGTGGTCCTTGACAAGACTTATGTAAAACATCGAGAAGAAAGGTACCCGGAAAAGATGCCTCTAAGGGCCGGATGGCTGGGCAGCCCGGACGATGTCAGGCTGGAAGAGGCCCGTACCCACTGGATGGCTGACCAGGCAGGGGATATGATCCGACGATTTGCCGGTTTGGATGGCAGCGGGCCGGCCCGGCTCCATGAAAAACGGCAACCCTGGCTGGTGCGCCTGGATTTCCCGGAACCCCATCTTCCCTGCACGCCTGCAGCTCCGTTTGCCGGTATGTACCCTCCGGATGAGATCTCCCCCTGGGGAAGTTTTGACGAAACCTTTGAAGAGAAGCCCTATATTCAGCATCAACAGCTGCTGAGCTGGGGTATAGAAAATTACTCATGGAAAGAGTGGTCGGTATACCTCTCCAATTATTTTGGAATGGTGAGTCAGGTAGACGATGCAATTGGAAAAGTGCTGGATGTTTTAAAACAAACCGGTCAGGAAGAAGATACGCTGGTCCTCTTCACGTCGGACCATGGGGATATGGCCGGCGGACACCGGATGATGGACAAGCATTATATTATGTATGACGATGTGGTGCGGGTTCCGTTCGTTCTTCGCTGGCCGGGGAAAGTGGCAGCCGGGGTCCGCTGCGGTCCTTTTATCTATGGAGGACTGGACATGGCGCCTACGTTGCTGGACCTGGCAGACATACTCTCAGACGCTCAGGATGCGGCTCACAGGAAGGAAGCGGACAGGTATCATGGAAGGTCCCTGGTCCCGCTGTTTTCCGGAAGCATGCCCGGCGACTGGCGTAAGGAAGTGGTCTGCACATACAACGGACAGCAGTTCGGCCTCTATACGCAGCGGATGATCCGCACCAGTCGCTGGAAGTATGTCTGGAATACTACCGATATCGATGAACTTTACGATCTGGATAATGACCCGCATGAACTCAAAAACCGGATCCGAAGCCCTGAACTGGCACCGGTGCTGAAGGATCTTCGCATAAGGTTGTATGATATCCTGATCCAGGACGGGGATGGGCTGGTCCGGACGGAATGGATGCGCCGGCAGCTGCTTGAAGGGGAGAAACTTTCCTGAGCCTGAGCCTGAGCCTGAGCCGTCACGGATTCTTGTCTTCAGGATTCTAACAAAGGAAGATACCCAGCACGCCGGAAAGCAGCACGATCCACACAGGATGGATCCTGAACCGGAGAATGCCGATGCCTGCCAGCAACGCGATCAGCATGGCGCCCGGATCGATCCCGAACCCGCTGCCGGCCAGCGCCGCTGTATCCATACCTGTACCCGTACCCGTCGCCCGGCCGGCCAACAAATCCCAGACCCTGGAAAATGGAATGGGACCGGTGAAAACAGACAATTCAGCAAACATCAGGACAGCAGATGCAATAAGCCCCGCAGTGGCCGGGCGCAGCACTCCCATGACTGAACCGGTGAGAGGATGCCGGTTGAACTGTCTGAAAAAACGCGCAACCAGGATCACAAGGATGAACGAAGGGATGGAAACGCCGAAGGTAGCCACGACAGCCCCGGAAAGGCCAGCCAGGCGGCCGCCGATGTAGGTGGCGGCATTGACAGCCAGGGGGCCGGGTGTCATCTGTGAAACTGCGACCAGGTCTGCGAATTCTGCAGCACTCAGCCACCCATGACCCGCAAGTTCCTGCTGCAGCAGCGTTACGATCGCGTACCCGCCGCCAAATCCCAGGAAACCTACTTTCACAAATGAAAGAAACAGGGAGATATACAGCCCGATCATGGCTCATCTCCTTTTATTATCCGGGTTTTATTTTTCTTTTTAAACAGGATCTGCATCGGGTAAAGCAGACATCCCAGCGCGATGGCGATGATCAGTACGATGACGGTGGGGATGTCTGCAACGCCGATAGCCAAAAATGAAAATATCCCGACAATGGCCGACAGCTTGTTTTTGATGATGTTCTTGCCTAATTTATAGGCGCTGATGCCGATCATCACCATGACCCCCGCCCGCACTCCGGTAAATGCTTTTTTGACATACGGGTCATCTTTGATGGAAACCAGGACCCAGACCAGGGACAGGATGGTGATGAACGAAGGCAATATAACCCCCAGCGCGGAGGCGATGGAACCTTTCAACCCTTTTACCCTGTACCCGATATAAATGGCAGTATTGATGGCGATGATGCCGGGCAGGGTCTGGGCGATGGCAAAAATATCCACGATTTACTCATTGGAAGCCCATTTTCGCACTTCGACCACTTCTTTTTGGATCAGGGGCAGCATGGCATATCCACCCCCGAAGGTAAAAGCGCCGATCTTGAAAAAAACGATAAAAAGTTGCAGCAGTTCCTTCATTCATTTCACCCGCCGTTGATTCTATGCGATGAGACAAAGGTTGTCAATCCGATGCAGGAGGTATATAATGTGCAGACAAAACAAGCCGATCGCGGCAGCATGCCGGAAGGAAAGGAAGATAATACGATGAGTGTATACGGGCAATGGCTGGAATGTGTGGAAAAGAAGCGGACCAAAACAGAACTGCAGGCTTTCTGGAAGGACTATTATGATAAAGAAAAAAAAGTTTATGAAGTGTCGCTCGCAGAATATCCAAAGGTGGCGGAAGGCACTCTGGCAGAACTGGCAGAACGGTTTGGTCTGACCCAGGAAGAAATGGCGGGTTTTGTCGATGGGATCAATGAAAGCCTGACTTCTGAATCTTTTGAGCTTACGGTGCTTTCTCCGGAATCCTCCCTTCGCCTGGAAATCGATCCCCCGAAGCTTTACCGGAACATGCTGAAGGCAAAAGCAGACTGGCTCTACGGCCTGCCTCAGTGGGAAGCTTTGCTTTCCCTGGAGGAGCGCGGGCAAATCGAAAAAGCATACAAGCAGTCCCGGATAGCCGTCAGCAGCAAAGTAGGACGCAATGACCCGTGTATCTGTGGCAGCGGGAAGAAATTCAAAGCCTGCTGTGCAAAGCAAATATGAGCCGGGAGGGAATGGGATGGCAGCGCCAGGCGTGTCAGTAAAAGAAATATATGCAGACCCAAAGCGATATGCGGAGGGAGAATGGAGGGTATCCGGCTGGGCCCGGTCTGTAAGGGATTCTAAAACTATCGGATTTATCGAACTCAACGACGGGTCAGCTTTCCGAAACCTGCAGGTAGTGCTGGAAGAGCAGACAACAGAAGGATTTGACCAGCTGTTTCGCATTGGTACCGGGGCTGCCCTGGCTGCGGAAGGGAAAGTGGTACTGACGCCGGGAGCGAAACAGCCCTTTGAACTGAAAGCTACAAAAATCAGCATTGTCGGGGCCTGCCCCCCGGAATACCCTCTGCAGAAAAAAAGGCATTCCTTTGAATACCTTCGCACCATTGCTCATTTAAGACCCCGGACCAACACTTTTTCAGCGGTGTTCCGGGTCCGGTCCCTGGCAGCTTTTGAGATCCACCGGTTTTTCCAGGACCAGGGTTTTGTCTATGTAAACACCCCCATCATCACTGCAAGCGACTGTGAAGGCGCCGGAGAGATGTTCCGGGTCAGCACCCTGTCCCCGGATCACCCTCCAGTTTTGCCGGACGGCAGCGTGGACTATACCCGGGATTTTTTTGGAAGGCAGACCAATCTTACTGTCAGTGGGCAACTGGAAGCAGAGACTTTTGCCATGGCATTCAGCCGGGTTTATACCTTCGGGCCGACCTTCCGCGCTGAAAACTCAAATACTCAGCGGCATGCATCCGAGTTTTGGATGATCGAGCCGGAAATCGCCTTTGCAGGTCTGCCGGAAGATATGGATCTTGCAGCCGGGCTGATCCGTCATATCATCGGGAATGTGCTTTCCAAGGCACCGGATGAAATGGAGTTTTTCAATGCCTTTATCGACCCGGGACTGCTTCAGCGCCTGGAAAATGTTTACAAAACTCCCTTTTCCCGCATTACCTACACGCAAGCTGTGCAAATACTGGAAAAAGATTCCGGATCGACACCCTTTAACTACCCGGTGCACTGGGGATCCGATCTGCAGACAGAGCATGAACGTCACCTGACGGAAAAGGTGTTCAAAGGGCCTGTTTTTGTTACCGACTATCCCAAAGAGATCAAAGCGTTTTATATGCGCAGGAATGACGACAACAAAACGGTGGCGGCCATGGACCTGCTGGTGCCGGGAGTCGG
>DOHE01000082.1 GCA_003535395.1 Clostridiales bacterium
TGAAAATTTCCCCTGCGTATATGCATGGCGAGAATCCATACTGCTCTGCCCGCTACCCGTATGAGCCGCCGTGTCAGCGCTGTAAACCGTTTGGAGGAAGCAGCGCCGGATCCGCGCATCTGCGCCAGCAGCTCTTCCACGATTTCGCTTACCTGTTCCCTGCACCAGTCCTGGTCAAAACTGCGCCAGGTCATTTCCCCCTGCTCCACCCGGGTGGAAAACCGCTCGATCACCGCATGCAGAAAGGTGCCCACATCCGGGGCTGTAAATTCAAAAACCTTACGCTCCCGCGCATTGAGCCCGTATTGTATAAAAAAAGCAAAAGGGCATCCGGTATATTTCTCCAGCCTCGACACGCTGGTCGTCATAGGATCGCCATAAAGGCCTGCTATATTCAACTGATTCACCGGCTGTGCAATGTTTCTGTACAGGAAGGCTTCCCGCAGCGCCTGCATCTGAAGCTGCCATTCCTGTTTTTTATCAAACCACCGGTATACATCCTCCCACACCGTCTGAAACATCCTGCCGTCCACCCAATGCCGAAACGCCTGCACCATTTGCCGGAAAGCCGGTGCCCGGGCTGTTACCGTCTCCATGGCCTCTTCCGGTGTGTTTGCAGGGATCAGGTTGCTTTTTTCCTGGATCCCCGGAAATAACCGGCGCAGCCGATGAATGACTGCCGCGGGTCGTAATGCCCGCCCTTCCGTGTTTGCAAGCACCCAGCTGATACGGATGCGCTTTGTAGCAGCCGTCAGAGCCCGGTAAACCAGGAAATCCCCGTCCATTGCCTGCGTCCGGGTATCACTGGCCAGCTCCACACCGGCTTTCTTAAGCATTTCACGGTCCTGGTCCGTCAGGATGCCTTCTGCCGGCGGCGAAGGCGGAAATTGGTCATCATTGGCACCGAGAATATACATTGCCTTGATTTCATTGAATTTGGAACGTTCCATGCTGCCCACCAGCACCTGATCCATCCCCGCAGGGATCATTCCCATACTGTATTCTTTGAATCCGATGGTGAGGATGCGGGAAAAACGTTCGAGCCCAAAAGTATCCTCTCCCATCACCTCCACCGCCTGATCCAGAACATCCATCATCATGTTCCAAACCTGGGACCAGGCGCTGGCCTGACTGAATTCGCCCCGCTGCTTGAATTCATCCGTCTTCGCCTGAATTCTGCGGGGAACTTCCAATTGAATGAGAATAGCATACAAACTGGCTGCATGCTCTGATGCGGTGTGCCTTCCCCTGGTTTTTTGCCGGAATTCCATCAGTGGCCTTATTACCTGCAGGCGGATCGCATTCATTTCTGCAAGCAGTTGTGCGGCATCTGCCTCCGAACGGTCATCGGGCAGCAAGCCTGGAGTCAAGGTCCAATCCTGGCTGCTGGTCCAGCGGTTTCCCCGGATCCCGCAGGCTAGTATATAATTTTCCAGGCGATGGATGCTTTCCGGATTGATTCCAGTCAATCCGGTTTTTAAGTAATGAAAAACAGCTTCATAAGACCAGTTCTCATTAAAAATATCCATCATCGAAAGAACCAGCCGCACAAGCGGATGGTTCATGATCTCAGTTTTCCGGTCGATGAAACAGGGAATGCCATATTCTCCAAAGAGTATCTCCACCAGAGTGTCATATCCTTTTAAATTTCCTGTGATCACGGCAATATCCCTGAATCTGAATCCTTCGTCCCGGCACAATGCCAGAATATCCCGCGCAGCCGCTTCGATCTCCGAGAACAGATCCACCGCTGCAAACAGGCTCAAATCCTTTGTCTTGTGTGGCCACGGCCAACATCCCCAGACAGACAGACCCTGTTCCAGGTGTGCCATCTCAGCACTTCCGGCAAACCGGAAAAGTGGGGCAGGGTTTAAATGGACAGCTTCTTCCAGGGGGATTTTTCGCTCAACGGCCAGTTGCACCAGTTTCAACCGAGCTGCCTGTACGGTGGCAAAAAGGTCCGGCCCTCCCTCCAGACCTTCCACACCCGGAACATCTGTGCAGAGGCTTACAGTGATCCGGGCTGCCCTTTCCATGAGCCTTCCTATCAAAAGGTATTCCTGAGGGGTAAAACTACTGAATCCGTCGATCCAGATTTCAGCACCGTCAAAACAATGCGTTTGGCCAAGTTTCTCCGCTGCCAGCGTAAGATCGTCGTCTGCATCCCGGTAGCGTTCCGTAAGCAGCGTATCAAACCGGGCATAAATGAAGGAAAGCTCCATTAATTTTTTCTTCAACGGGTTTTCGTCCTGAATATCACCGGCGGCTTCCGTCAGTATTTCAGGGGTAACATTGTAGCGCTTGCATTCCGTGACCCACTTCGATAGCGTGCTGACAAATCCCTCCCTGTCCACCGACCGGCCAAACACCTGAAACTGTTCCCGCATCGCATCCACGACCCGATAGAGGATCATGCACTTGCCTGAAGGATGAAGATGCGGGTAGGTGATGCCTCCTGCCTCGTTGAATACCCGATAGGCCAGTCGCTTGAAACTCAGCACCGGCGTATCCAGTGTCCCTCCGGACCGGAACCCCGCGGTCAGATTCTTTTCCGCCTGAAAAGTGTACTGCTCCGGTACAAGCAGAATGCGTCGCTGTGCCCCGCCTGTCGTTTCAATGCTATCCCTGATTTCCCGAAGGCACAGGCTGGTCTTGCCGCTCCCGGCCCTGCCATAAATAAAACGAAGACTCATGGAAGAATTATACTTCCATATGCCGCAATATACTATTGTCGCTTTTCATAAATGACTTTTGCCTCTGATAGAATAGAATTTTTTATATTTGAATAATCCAATGATTTGTATGATATGAGATCAACTTTTCTGCCAAGTATATTTTCCAGTTTTCTTTTTATTTCAACAAAAATCAGACCTCCTCTTATTTCACTTGCATCGATCAACAGGTCAATATCACTGCCCCGCTGCATTTCCCCCCTTGCGCAAGATCCAAATACAGCAGCTTTTTTGATTTTATATTTTTCAAGTACCGGCACAGCCTTGGCTGACAGTTCATCTATGGTTACCTGCTTGTATTGCATAATGATACCTCGCTGGATCAATTTGCTTATTATAAGTATATATGATTGCACTGAAAAAGTCACTTTCATTTTCCGGCTGCTGATTGAGTGCTAAACCATCTGCTGAACTGCTTGCAGTATCTTGCGCTTTGTCAATTTCCCTGTGCGTTTGCCTGCAGCGCCCTTTTCATGGTCCGGACGTACTCTGTCACCGGGTGGACGCAGTCTTTCCCATACTGCTCCATCATCCGTACGATGGCACTGCCTACGATGACTCCATCGGCCTTTTCCGCCATGGCTCGGGCCTGCTCCGGCGTGGAAATGCCGAACCCGATGGCGCAGGGGATATTTTTCACAGCTTTCACCAATGAGATCATTTCTCCGACGTCGGTCGTGATCTCCTTCCGCACCCCGGTAACCCCTAGGGAGGACACGCAGTATACGAATCCCTCCGCCTCCGCCGCGATCCGGGTGATCCGTTCCCGGGAAGTAGGCGCGATGAGGGAGATCAGGTCGATGCCGCAGGCGCGGCAGACCGGCTGAAGCTCATCTTTTTCCTCGAATGGCAGGTCCGGGACGATGAGGGCATCGATGCCGACACCGGCAGCGCGCCTCACAAACGGCTCCACCCCATACACAAAGACCGGATTGATGTAAGTCATGAAAGCCAGGGGCACATCCGTTTGTTCCCTCACCCGGCTGACCATCTCAAAAATACCGTCCGTGGTCGTCCCCGAAGCCAGCGCCCGTTCATCCGCCTTCTGGATCACAATGCCCTCCGCCACCGGGTCGGAAAAGGGAATCCCGATTTCTATCAAGTCTGCCCCCGCCTCTGCCATCCCCTGGATAATGCGGGCCGTTACACCCAGTTCCGGGTCGCCGGCAGTGACAAATGGGATAAAAGCCTTCCCCCGGCTGAATACCTGCTGGATCCTACTCATGCAAATCCACCCCCTTGTATCGGGCAATGGCCGCCACATCTTTGTCCCCCCGACCGGAAATATTGATCACGAGGATGCGGTCCCGGGGCATTTTCGGGGCGATAGTGCAGGCATAGGCAACCGCATGTGCGCTCTCGATAGCCGGGATGATGCCTTCTGTTCGGGAGAGATATTCGAAAGCCTCCACCGCCTGGGCATCAGTGACGGGGATGTAGGTGACCCGGGCATGATCCGCAAGCATGGCGTGTTCCGGGCCGATCCCCGGATAATCCAGCCCTGCCGAAATGGAATACACCGGTGCGATCTGGCCGTATTCATCCTGGCAGAAATAGGACTTCATCCCATGGAAAATGCCCACACTGCCCTTGGCGATGGTCGCCGCATTTTTTGGCGTGTCCACTCCCAGTCCCGCCGCCTCGCAGCCGATGAGCTGTACCTGCGTGTCGGGAATAAAGTCGTAAAAGGCGCCGATGGCGTTGCTTCCGCCCCCCACGCAGGCAATGATCATATCCGGAAGCCGCCCTTCCGCTTCCATCAGCTGCCGGCGAATCTCCTCCCCGATGATCTTCTGGAAGTCCCGGACAATGGTAGGAAAAGGATGGGGCCCCATGACCGAACCCAGCACATAATACGTATCCTCCACCCGGCTCACCCACTCCCTCAGGGTTTCATTCACTGCATCCTTCAGGGTCTGGGTTCCGCTGGTCACCGGATGCACCTTTGCACCCAGCAGCTCCATGCGGAACACATTGAGGGCCTGCCGCTCTGTATCTTCCCGGCCCATAAAAATCTCGCACTCAAGGCCCATGAGCGCCGCAGCCGTAGCCGTAGCCACGCCGTGCTGCCCTGCGCCCGTTTCCGCGATCACACGCGTCTTGCCCATTTTTTTGGCCAGCAGCACCTGCCCCAGCACATTGTTGATCTTGTGAGAGCCGGTATGGTTTAGATCCTCCCGCTTAAGGTAGATTTTGGCACCGCCCAGGTCTGCAGTCATTTTCCGGGCGAAGTAGAGCAGAGAGGGCCGTCCCGCGTAATTTTTGAGCAGACCGTCCAGTTCCTGCCGGAACTCAGGATCCGCGCGCCAGGTATGGTAAGCTTTTTCCACCTCCAGCACTGCGTTCATCAGTGTCTCCGGGATATATTGGCCGCCGTAGGAGCCGAACCTTCCTTTGGTCATGATCTCACCCTTTCCTTGCTGCCTCGAGGATCCTTCGAATCTTGTCCTCGTCTTTCAGTCCGCCGGTTTCCGCACCGCTGCTCACATCCAGCCCAAAAGGCCGGATCCTCCCCGCTGCCAGCACCTCCCGGATAATGCTTTCATTCAATCCCCCCGCCAGGAACCAGGGTTTTTTCAACACCGGGATCTGTGCATGGTCAAAGGTCTCCCCGCTTCCGCCGTACATCCCTTCCCGCCAGCTGTCCAGCAGCAGCAGGTCACAGGGCAGCCGGTCCGCGGCGGTCAGCTCGTCCGCGGCGACCCGCTCGTCCGCGGCAGCCCGGCTGGTTGCAGTTTCCAGCTCGTCCGCAGCAGCCTGGCTGGCTGCCGGCTTGATCCGCACCGCCTTGATCACCGGGCATCCCACCGCGGCTTTCAGTTCCCGGATGTAGGCCTCCCCTTCCTCTCCGTGCAGCTGGATCAGGTCGATGATCCCCTCCCTGCAGATAGCTGCGATCGTGGGGATCGTTTCGTTCACAAAGACCCCCACCGCCTGGATGCGGCCGTCCAGAAGGCTTTTTAACTTCCTGGCCCTCTCCGGGGCCACCTGCCTGCGGCTGGGGGCAAACACGAATCCGATATAGTCCGGCAGGTACCGGTTGACAGCGGCGATATCCTCTTCCCGACTGAGTCCGCAAATCTTGACGCGGACCCGGGGCCGGGGCTGCGCCGGATCCTGCGATGTTTGCAGCCGTTCCTGCGGTGTTTGCAGCCGTTCCTGCGGTGTTTGCAGCCGTTCCTGCGGTACCGGCGCGCTCATCGCCTTTCCCCCCGAAGCTCGTCCAGCATTTTCTTTTTGTCCGGACTGCGCATCAGGGTTTCCCCGATGAGCACCCCGTTGACCCCGGCACTGCACAGCCGCTCCACGTCCAGGGCGGTCTGTATACCGCTTTCCGCGACATACAGGATCTCCTTCGGGACACGCTCCCGAAGCCGGATGCTTCTTTCCGGGTCCATGGTGAAATCCTTGAGATTCCGGTTGTTGACCCCGACAACACGGGCTCCGGCAGCCAGCGCCGATTCGATCTCCCTTTCATCATGAGCCTCCACCAGTGCAGACAGCCCCAGTTGATCGCAAATCCCGATATATTCGCGCAAGATGCCCGTATCCAGCAGCGCACAGATCAGCAACACCGCTGCCGCGCCCAATACTTTGGCTTCATGGATTTGGAAAGCATCCACAGTAAAATCCTTGCGGAGCACAGGAATGGAAACCGCCTGTACGATTTCCGCCAGATAACGGTCGCTGCCCAGGAAATACTTCGGTTCGGTGAGCACAGAAACTGCCGCAGCTCCCGCTTCTTCATATTCCCTGGCAATGTCCATATAACGAAATGCTTCGTCCGGCACGATTTGCCCTTTGGACGGAGAAGCCTTTTTGACTTCACAGATGAACTGGATCCCCGGTTGGCGCAACGCCTGTTCAAAAGCAAATCCAAAGCCGGCCCCAGCTCCGAACTCGGACCCAGCTCCGAACCCGGCCCCGGTCAGTGTTCGCTCCTGGCCGGCCTGTATCCGTTCCTGCCCGGCCAGCTTCCGTGCCGCGCGCTCCATCTGTTCCGGCGCCACCCGCGCCTTGCTTTGTTCTACCCGCAGTCTGGCTTCCGCTGCCAGATCATCCAGTATCATGCCATCCCTCCGCCGGACCTGCCGGCTGCCTGCTGCGTACACTGCCGGAACTCCTCCAGTTTGGCCGCTGCCTTGCCGGAATCGATGATCTCCCGGGCCATTGTAATGCAATCCGCCGTACTGCAGCCGTCAATCCCCAGATACAGTGCCAGAGCCGCGTTGAGGATCACGATGTCTCTTTTGGGTCCTGTTTCCCGGCCTTCCAGGATGTCCCGGGTGATCTGCGCATTCTCCGCCGGTGTGCCGCCAAGCAGCGCCTGCATCTCGCAGCGCGCGAGGCCGAACTGCTCCGGCGTGATGTCATAGGCATTTAGCTGTCCGTATCGGATCTCACATACATGGGTCGGCCCGGTGAGGGTCGCTTCGTCCATGCCGTCGCTGCCGCTTACCGCCAGGCCCCGCACGACTCCCAGATTGGAAAGCACCTGGGCCAGTGGCTCAACCAGCTTCCGGTCATAGACGCCCATAAGCTGCATAGTGGCCCCCGCCGGGTTGGACAAAGGCCCCAGCACATTGAAGATCGTCCGGACCCCCATCTCCCGCCGCACCGGTGCCGCATGCTTCATGGAGGCATGATAGGCCGGTGCGAACATGAAGCAGATGCCGGCATCCTTCAACACATGCCCGTTCTGCTCCGGGGTCAGGTCCAGCCAAACTCCCAGCTGCTCCAGCACGTCAGCCGCACCGCTCTTGCTGGAAATCCCCCGATTGCCGTGCTTGGCCACCGGAACGCCTCCTGCCGCCACCACGAAAGCCGAGGTAGTGGAAATATTAAAGGTTCCGGTGCCGTCTCCGCCGGTCCCCACTATGTCGATGACGTGACGCATCGGGCTGATTTTGAGCCCCTTTTCACGCATGACTGCAGCAAAAGCGGTGATCTCCTCTACGGTCTCGCCCTTCATCCGCAGTGCTGCCAGCAGCGCGCCCATCTGCGCCGGAGTCGCCCGTCCTTCCATCATCTGTTCCATTACCGCTTTACTGGTTTCAAAATCCAGGTCATGTCCGTTTAAAATTTCTTGGATCGCCTTCCGGATCATCTAAACTCCCTCCCGTAAAGCCAGAAAATTCCTCATGATCACGTGCCCCAGGGGCGTCAGGATGGACTCAGGATGGAACTGCACCCCGTAAACCCGGCAATCCCTGTGTTTCACCGCCATCACTTCCCCTGCTTCATCCTCCGCCACCACATTCAGCACCTCCGGCAGCGTTTCCTTCACCGCGATCAGCGAATGATACCGGGCTGCATCGATGCGCTCCGGCAAGCCAGTGAACAGATCGCAGTTCCCATCCACCCGGATAATGCTTTTTTTTCCATGCATCAGCTGTCTGGCCAGCCCGATCCTGGCCCCGTACACCTCGCAGATTCCCTGATGCCCCAGGCACACCCCCAAAATCGGGATCTTCCCTGCAAACCGGCGCACCACATCCTCCAGCACCCCCGCATCTTTCGGGTACCCCGGCCCCGGCGACAGGATAATGTGCGATGGGCCAAAAGCCCCGATCTCCTCCACGCTCCACGCATCATTGCGTATCACCCGGATATTCGGGTCCATGCTCCCCGCCAGCTGCACCAGATTATAGGAAAAACTGTCATAATTATCGATGAGCAGGATCATCCTTCGTCCACCTCCCCGGCTTCCTGGACCGCCTTCATCACGGCAAGCGCTTTGTGGGCCGATTCATCGTATTCATTATCCGGGAGGCTGTCTGCCACGATACCGCCACCGGCTTGCACGTAGACCCGCCCTCCCTGCTTGACCGCCATGCGGATGGCGATGCAGGTATCCATGTTCCCGGTGAAATCCAGGTATCCCAGCGCTCCGCCATAAATGCCCCGGGGCTCTTTTTCCATCTCTTCGATGATTTCGCACGCCCGGATCTTGGGCGCTCCCGACAGCGTGCCCGCCGGCAGCACCGCCTCGATGGCGCTGCACCCGTCGCGTTCCGGAAGGATGTCGCTTTCCACTTGGGAACAAATGTGCATGATCCGGGAATACCGGTGGATCATCATATATTCGCGGACCTCCACCGAGGAGAACCGGGAAATCCGGCCCAGGTCGTTCCGCCCCAGATCCACCAGCATGTTGTGCTCGGAAAGCTCTTTCTCATCTGCCAGCAGTTCCTTTTCAAGCTGAAGGTCCTCTTCTTCTGTCCGGCCCCGGGGTCGGGATCCTGCCACCGGGAAGGTGGTGAGCCGGCCGTTCTGCAACCGGACCAGGGTCTCGGGAGAGGTGCTCATGATCTCATTGTCATCAATACAAAGGTACACCATGTAGGGAGAAGGATTGGTCATGCGCAGCACCCGGTAGGCATTGATCAGACTGCCCTCGTAAGGCGCTGTGAACTGCCGCGAAATCACCGCCTGGAAGATATCCCCCGCCCGGATATATGCTTTTGTGCGCTCCACCAATTCTCCGTAATCTTTGCGGCTTACATTAGATACAAACTCCACGTTTCTTTGACTTTTCAGCTGCGGCAGCGGCCGGATGTCCCGGATCATGGCCGCCAGTCTGTCAAGCTCCTCCGCTGCCCGGGCATGATTCTCCGCGACCCGGTCCGCCCGGTCGGTCCGGACATTGGCGATGAGGCATATTTTCTGTTTCAGGTGATCGTAAGCGATGACCCGGTCAAACAGCATCAAATCAAAATCATTGCTAACGCCCCGCTTAATCTTCAGTTTCGGTTCCGCATACCCGATCATGGCATAGGCGAAATATCCCACAAAACCCCCGGAAAATGGCGGCATTTCAGGCAGTTTGGGTGCCCGGTACCCGGCCTGGATCTCGCGCAGCACATCCAGCGGTTGGTCTGTTGTCCGAACTTCCTGCCGTCCGTCCTGCTCCAGGGTGACCTTTCCGTCTTTGCAAAAGACGCGCATCACCGGATCAAACCCCAAAAAGGAATACCGGCCCCACTTTTCGCCCCCCTCCACGCTTTCCAGCAGGAAACACCGGCGGCTGATGCCGGCGATTTTCCGAAGCAGCGTGATGGGCGTGATGATATCTGCATAGATCTCTCTGCATACCGGCACGATGCTGTACGCATTTGCCAGTTCCTGCACCCTTTCAAGTCCGGGCTTGATCATGATGTCCGCCTTTCCTTCTATACATACTGTTTCATGGCTTTGAATTGAATAATGATAAACCCGGAAGGGGGGTTTGTCAAACCCCTGCGCACGCCCGGAAGGCCCAGCCGGCGCGCTCTGCGCCTGTCCTGCTGGCGGGCTGATGCACCTTGTCAATTTTCGACCGTTCGGTCGACTCGACGCCATAGCATATTTCCTGCAACAGGAGTATAACGGATTTCATGTTGCAATTTGGGTATCTTCCGTTCAAAATGGACGGATATCCGCTGCAGCAGAATAACAAGGAGGGTTTTTTATGCACGGAGAGTCAACCAACTGGAAGAAGGACAACGCATCTTCCCTCAAGGAACTTCTTGGGAAATGGTTTTTCCTTCTCTATGCCCTGATCTATGCGGGTTTCATCCTGCTCAATGTCCTGAGCCCTGAAGTCATGGCCATGGACATCGGCAGCCTGAATATAGCAATCGTATACGGTTTCGGCCTGATCCTGTTCGCCATCTTCCTTTCCTTTGTCTACAATCATGTAGGCTCCCACGCGGAGCAGCTTTTAAACAAGGATGAGGAAACTTCAGGAGAAGAGGTGTGTGGGAAGTGAATTATACAGTATCCCCCTGGGCAGTCGTATTGTTTGTCGCGTTTGTGGCCTCTGTATTGGCCATATCCTACCATTTTGCACGCAAGACCCGTTCCTCCAAGGCCTATTTTGCTGCAGGAGGCTCCATCCACTGGTCCGTCAACGGCATCGCCTTTGCCGGGGACTACCTGTCCGCCGCCTCCTTCCTTGGCATCTGCGGCATGATCGCCATGGCAGGCTATGACGGATTCCTGTATTCCATCGGTTACCTGGCCGGTTGGATCGTTGCCCTGTTCCTGGTCGCGGAACCCATGAAACGGCTTGGAAAATACACCTTTACCGACGCACTGGATTCCAAATTCAACTCCAAAGGCATCCAGCTCACGGCCGCCATCAGCACCCTGGTGGTTTCCATCTTCTATTTGATTCCCCAGATGGTGGGAGCCGGAGCGCTGGTGACTCCGTTGCTGGGCTTCCCTGCCGAAGCAGGCGTACTGCTGGTAGGCATCATCGTGATCGTCATCGTTGCTACGGCCGGCATGACCTCCACCACCTATGTGCAGTTTCTCAAAGGCGGCCTGCTCATCGTTTTTTCACTGATTCTGGTGTTTCTCATCCTTGCTCGCGGGTTTTCGACCAAGCCCGACCAGGGCGGAGATGTGCCTTACCATGATTTTATCACCCTTGATGCCCAGGTCGCCGGAGATGGCAGCCTTCAGCTCAGCGAACCTTCCTATACGCTGGAGAAAGTATTGCATTCCGGTTCCGGAAGCAAGGCGGTCACCTTCGCTCTGCTGAAAAAAGACGGCATCGTTTCCGCGTGGAAATTCAATGCTGCAGCGGGCAAGCTGGAGGAGACCCTGTACATCACCCAGTATCCCGACGGCCGCACACTATATAACGGGGGCACCAAGGATGAAGGGAACTTCTATCAGGTGGGCAATATAAGCAAACTGGAAGGGGACCCCAACGGCAAGACCGGAACCCTGGACCTCTTTTCCTTCTTTGACAAGATCAAAAACAGCACTGTTATTCTCTGGAGCAAACAGGTGCTTGTGGATGACGACAAAGTGCAGTACACGATTTATACGCAAAATCCGACCTCGGGCAGGGATATTCTGAAGCCCGGACTGAAGTTCAAGGTCGATACCGCCAAAGGGGCCACGCCTCTCAGCCGTCTGGATTTCATCTCCCTGATGCTGGCGCTGTTTTTGGGAACCGCCGCCCTGCCGCACATCCTGATCCGTTATTATACGGTCCCCAGCCCGGCCTGCGCGCGCAAATCCACCATCGTGGCCATTGCCGCCATCGGACTGTTTTACATCCTCACGCTGTTCATGGGACTGGGCGCCATGGTCAACGGTGTCATTGACCTGACCAACGACAACATGTCCGCGCCCCTGCTGGCCAAATCCTTTGGAATCACGATTTTCGCCGTCGTCTCCGCGCTGGCCTTCGCCACTATCCTGGGAACGGTGAGCGGGCTCATCGTAGCCGCTTCCGGCGCAGTAGCCCATGACCTCATGGACAAGTTCCTGGGGATGAACATGCCGGACAAAAAGAAGGTGAAGGCAGGAAAAATCGCCGCTATCGGCGTGGGAGTCATCGCCATGGCCCTGGGAATCCTCTTTAAGGGCATGAACGTCTCCTACCTGGTGGGCTGGGCTTTCTCCGTAGCCGCTTCCGCCAACCTTCCGGCCATCCTGATGATCCTCTTTTGGAAAAAGACCACAAAACAGGGCGTCATCGTGTCCATCGTCACCGGTCTGGTATCCGCTATGACCCTGATCCTGCTTTCTCAGGAAACCTTTACCAACGTATACCACCTGGTAGGGGTGCGGGCCCCGGTGCAACTCAACAACCCGGCCATCCTCTCCGTCCCCTTAAGCTTTCTCTCCCTGGTCATCGCATCCCTGCTGACAAAGCGTAAAAAAGCAGACAAAGCGGTTGAACCGGTGAATGCCTGATGGGATCTCGCAGGATGGATCTTGAAAAAAACCGGCTGCCAAAGGGATGGCAGCCGGTTTTTATGATGTGGA
>DOHE01000005.1 GCA_003535395.1 Clostridiales bacterium
CGCAAAAAGCTGGGGCGTCCTTCGCATGAAGGGTTGCCTGCCATCAATCCGACCCATTATCAAATCCTGATCACCCTGAAGAACGAGGGGATGCTTTCTGTATCGGATATCGGCCGCCGGTTGATGATTTCCAAACCCAACATGACGCCGCTGATCGACAAGCTCCTTTCCTTCGGATTTGTCAATCGTGTCCCGGATGTAAAGGACCGCAGGATCGTGAACATCTCCCTGACCGATGAAGGCCGCAGTTATTTGGACGAACGCCGCCGCCGCAACCAGCATTTTCTTGGAGAAAAGCTGGCCAGATTGCCGGAGGGAGAACTGGATGAACTTGTGGGATCCATCGACGTGCTGTTTGGAGTTTTGCAAAAACTGGAGTAAGCGATGACCGGGTGAACGCAGGATGAACAAAAAAATTGAACTTCTTGCCCCTGCAGGCAACCTGGAATCTTTCCATGCCGCTATAGAGAATGGAGCGGATGCGGTTTACCTGGGAATGAAAAAATTCAGTGCCCGGAGCGCCGCTGAAAACTTTGAAGGCAGCGAACTGCCTTTCCTGTTCCGGTTTGCCCATATACGGGGAGTCAGGGTGTACCTGGCCATCAACACCCTTCTTATGGATAATGAATTGGACGAATGCGTTTCTCTGGCCGGCGAGGCAAAGTCAGCCGGGGTGGACGGAGTCATCGTGCAGGATCCGGGCCTGGCAAACCGCCTTCAGAATCAATACCCTGAACTGCCCTTGCATGCCAGTACCCAGATGACCATCCGGGATGCAGAAGGGGCAAAACTGATGCGGGAACTTGGATTCAAGCGTGTCATTCTCGCACGGGAACTCTCCCGGCAGGACATCGAATCCATCAGCACCATCCCCGGCATTGAAACGGAAGTGTTCGTGCATGGGGCAAGATGTGTATGCTATTCCGGGCAATGTCACATGAGTCGGTTGATCGGAGGCAGAAGCGGCAACCGGGGGTCTTGTGCCCAGCCCTGCCGCCAGCTTTGGTCCCTCGACGGGGATCCCGGACAGCGGGGATATCTCTTAAGCATGAAGGATCTTTGCCTTCTTCCACAGATGCATACCTTATGCCGGTCCGGAGTCACATCCCTGAAGATCGAGGGGCGGATGAAAACTCCGGAGTATGTGGCTACAGTGACAGGGATCTACAGAAAATACCTGGACCTGGCTGCTCAGATGCCGGAAGGAGCGCCATGGCCCCTGCCGGATATGGAGCGGGATCTGTTTCGACTGATGCAGATTTTCAACCGGGGTTTTACAGAAGGATATTATTCCCGGGTGACCTCATCCGAAATGGCCTCCCTCCAGAAACCAAAAAACCATGGGATCCGTGTGGGAACGGTCACTGCGGTTTTCGCAGCTGTCCGCAATATTGAAGCCAGCCTTTCAGACAGCATCCCCGGGGATCCGGGGCCCGCGCTTTCGATTGGAGACGGGATCGAAGTATGGAATGGGGAAAACGAAAATCCCGGTACCATTATCAGCTATCTTCGAACCCGGCAGGGGCCGGTGGAGCAAGTCCCGGGCGGAGTCACTGTGCGCATCGGTGATTTGAGCGGACATATCATCCCGGGGATGCCGCTTTACCGCACTTCATCCAAAAACTTGAACCGGGAGGCAAAAACCAGCTATTTACGGCCCATGAATGGCAACGGCCTTCGCAGGATCAGCCTGGAAGCTGAGTTTACAGCAAGCCCCGGAAGCCCGGCCTCCCTGTCTGTCCGCGATCCGGAAGGCCGTGAGGCAGTGGCTTGGACGGAAACCGCAGCAGTTTTGGCTTTGGAAAATCCACTGGACCCGCAGCGCGTGCGGGCTCAACTGATACGCACCGGCGGAACTCCGTACCAGATCCGGGATCTTAAGATCCGGCTTCAGCCCGGGGTGTTTTTGCCTGTCCGGGACCTGAATGCGCTTCGTCGCAAAGCTCTGGAGAGTATGGATGAAGAACGAAGCCGTCTTTCCATACCCGTTGCACACCGGCCTTTCCGGGAATCCGGCGTATGCGGTCCTGCGGCTCCGGGGACTGCCGATCCGCGCATGTTACAGCTGTTTTTTCACCGGCTGTCCGGTTTGCTTGACTGGTGTAAAGCCAGCCCGAAGCATGGAGCAGACTGCCTGGATCGGATCAGCACCGTCATCGTCGTATTTCAGCCAGGCCCGGAAGGATGCCCGGGCAATGCTTCATTGGAAGAATACAGGGAAGCCATCCGGCTATGCAGGGAGCGGGGCCTCGATCTGTATTTTTCTGTTGCCTGGCCGCAGCTGTTGAAACTATGCCATTCTCTGGAGCCGGACGGCATCCTGGCAGAGAACCCGGGAGTGCTGTATGCAGCGAAAAATATTGACAAACAGGGCCTTCAGTCACCCTGGCCGGTATGGGCCGGAACCGGCATGAACCTTTGCAATTCCAGCGCTGAAGAATTTGCAGCAGGCCTGGGTGTCTGCGGAATTTGCCTGTCATATGAACTTGCGCCCGAATCGGCGCTCCTTCTTCCGGAATCCGGGATCCCGCGGGCGTATGTTGCATATGGAAGCATTCCGGTGATGCAGATGCCTTACTGCCCACAAGGTGCATTATCGGGCTGTGGCGGTCCTGGCCCGGAACGGAAGGGATGTGCTGCATCCGGCAGGCATGTGCTGACGGATGTGAAAGGCAGGCATTATCCAATGGTGCAGGCAAGGGGGGCTGCGGGCGGAGCCTGCCTGTGCATTCTTTACGACCCGGTGAAGCGGGAGTTGCCGGCCCGGGACGTGCTTCAGTTCTGCCGCGGGGGGATACAGCCAAGGCTTGATTTTCTGGATGAGCCGCCGGAAAAGGTTTGGGAGATTGTTTGCCGCTACGCCCGTCCTGTCGAGGACACCCAGCCGCAGGATCCAATCCGGGACCCGATGCGCTGTCATTGAGAGAGGAGATTGATCATGGTCAAGGTACGAATCGAAAAATGCCGGGAACACGCCAGGATACCCTTCTACGCCAGACCCGGGGATGCGGGCATGGATGTGTGTGCCGCGGAGGAGCTTTTCCTCGCACCGGGAGAGACGGGAATCTTATGGACCGGCCTGAAACTTGCGATCCCTGAAGGGTATGAGATCCAGGTAAGGCCCCGCAGCGGGCTGTCCTTTAATACTCCTCTCCGGATATCAAACGCTCCGGGGACCATTGACAGCGGCTATCGGGATGAGTTGGGAGTCATCATGACCAACACATCTCCAAAGGCTGACGGTGTGGAGGAGGAAACGTTCACAGTGGACTCTAAGGGTAAGCGGAAGGGGATCTGCCATATCCGGCAAGGCGATCGTATCGCTCAGCTGGTGCTGGCCCGGGTACCGCGGATGGAGCTGGTGGAAGTGCCTTCTGTGGCGGAGTTCGGAAGCGGTCGGGGCGGCGGGTTCGGATCGACCGGGACCGGGCATGAAGTCTGAGGCGAAGGAGGATGACGGTTTGGAAACTTTGGAAACTTTGGAAAGGGTGATATTGACAGGCATCGAGAATTCCCTGTATCCCGAATCCATCCAGGAACTGGAAGGGCTGGTATATACGGCTGGGGGCCGGGTGACGGGAAGTTTCCTGCAGCGCAAACAGAGCCCGGATCCGGCCTGGTATATCGGCAAGGGAAAGGCGGAAGAGATCGCAGCAGCGGTACGGGAACAGCAGGCGGATCTGGTGGTGTTTGACAATGAACTCTCTGCGGTGCAGGTACGAAATCTGGAGCAGATCCTAAGTGTGCGGGTCATCGACCGTACCATGCTGATCCTGGATATCTTTGCCCAACGGGCGCTGTCACGGGAAGGCAAACTGCAGGTGGAACTGGCCCAGCTCAAACATCTGCTGCCGAGGCTTTCCGGAATGGGAGTCTCTCTTTCCCGGCTGGGAGGCGGGATCGGTACCCGGGGACCCGGGGAAAAGAAAATCGAGACGGACCGACGGCATATCCGGCGAAGGATCCAGTCCATTGAAAATCAGCTAAAGCTTGTAGTCCGGAGACGCAACATTCTGAGAGAGAGCAGAAAACGGGCCGATTTGCCGGTAGTAGCGGTGGTGGGATACACCAATTCGGGCAAGACCACCCTGATCAACACCCTTTGCGGATCCGGGCTTTCCGCTGAAGACAAGCTGTTTGCCACGCTGGATCCGGCAGCCCGCGCGACGGTCATGCCCGGCGGGAAAAAGGTGATTTTTACGGATACGGTGGGATTCATCCAAAATTTGCCCCATGAACTGGTAGAGGCTTTTCAGTCCACCCTGGAGGAAGTATTGCACGCAGATGTGATTCTGCATGTGGCGGATGCTTCAGTAGAGGATCTGCCCCATCGCATCCGGGTGGTTCAGGAAATGCTGAAACAGATCGGAACAAATGCCCCGGTGATCCTGCTGTACAACAAGGCGGACAGGCTTGAAACAGCTGAGAGGGAAAACGGACAGAACCGCCGGCTTTTAGCCTCGGCAGTGACCGGAGAGGGGATTCCGGAACTGCTTGAAGCCGTTTCCCTTGCGATTGCTAAACCCATGATGGAAATGGAACTCAGGGTCCCTTACCAGGACGGCTGGGTGGAGCCGTGGCTACGAAAACACGGAGAGGTCCTTGAAACCCGCCACCTGGAAAACGCTGTTTACTATCGAGTACGTCTTGAAGAAAAAATGATTGCCCGCTGGAATGAGCTTGATGGAAACATACCGGATCTGGTGATCAACACCACTCCCTTCGGAATGGAGGGAACAGGGGAAACATCTCCGGCCGCCTCTTTTCCCCTGGAGGGGATGTGGCCAGGATTCACGCAGGGCCAGGCGGGATATGACCTGATCTACCGCCCCGCTGTCACTCCGCTGATGCAAAGCGCCTTCCAGAAAGGATGCCCGGCATGGAGCGGATTGGGCATGCTTGTGATGCAGGGCGCGGAGTCCTTCCGGATCTGGACGGGGATGGAAGTCGATCCGGATCTGCTGGATGAAACCATCGATGAATTGCAGGTGCTGCTCAATGGGACATGATCTTCTTGAAATACTGGTATATATTCTGGCATTCCTGGCAGGGGCCCTGGCCGGGGAAGCAGTGCACATCGTCACATGGGATTTCCTGATGGAGAAAAAGGCTTTGATGCTTCCTCCCGAATGTATATGCGGCAGTACAGGCTCGAGGATATATATCCATCCTGGCATTTTACGTCTGTTTGTCCATAAGGAGGTTTGCCCGGTCTGCAACCGGATGCGTCCTCTGGATGTTTTTGCAACGGAAGTCGTGCTGGGGCTGGGGTTTGCGTACCTGATATACCGGTATGGATTTCGCTTCGAACTGTTTGCAGCCTTTTCCCTGCTTTGTCTGCTGACATTTGCCTTCCGGGCAGGAGTTGCCAAAGCTTTCGTACCCAATTCGCTGATCCTGTGGTTTCTTGGGCTGGGGCTGATCGTGTCCATCCTGAATGAGATCCTGCCGATTTCCTTCCTGGTGGATCAGACCTGGTGGAACCAGCCGGTTGCTGCGCTGGGCACGGGAGTTTTTCTGCTGCTTATGTCCTTTTTGGGATCGTTTATCAGCCGAAAGGAAATGGCCATCGGTCCTGGAGATATCAAACTTTTTATGGTCACTGCTTTTTGTATCGGGTGGCGGCTTGCGGTGTTCGCAGTTTCGATCGCTGTTTTCCTGGCGGGCATGGCCGGTGCAGTGCTTTTGATCGCCGGCATACGAGAACGGGAGGATACTCTGCCATTTTCCCCCTTTATTGCTGTGGGCGCAGCCCTGTCCATTTTTTTCTGGCAGGAATTGATTTTTTGGTTTACAGGAATGGCATGATACGAGGTTATTGAGTGAGGAGGTATTTTTATGACCAAAGTACTGGTGATCAACGGACCCAATCTTAATATCCTGGGGACCCGGGAACCGCAAATCTATGGACGGACCTCTTTGGCGAAGCTGGAGGAAATGGTGGCGGAGAAAGCGTCCGAACTTGGACTGGAGGCGGATTTTTTTCAGTCTAACCATGAAGGAGCGGTCATTGATGCCATCCATGCGACGGAGGGAAAATTTGACTGGATCATCTTGAATCCGGCGGCTTTTACACACTACAGTTATGCTGTCCATGATGCACTCAAAGGAGTGGATGTGCCGGCCGTCGAGGTACACCTTTCAAATATCCATGCCCGTGAAGGTTTTCGCTCCCATTCAGTGACGGCACCTGCATGCCGGGGACAGATATGCGGGTTTGGCATCGAATCCTATTATATGGCTCTGCATTACATCAAAATGGTGAGCAGCGAAAAAGAGGAGAGTTGACATGCCCGGATCCCCGGCTCCAAGGATATCGAAACTTCGGGCTTGTATGCAGCAAAAACATCTTGATGCGGTGTTGCTGAGCGGAAAAGCCAATATCGCCTATTACTCGGGTTTCCAGGGGGATGACACCCTGCTTTGTCTTACCTTGGACCATGCCTGGCTTCTCACCGATTCCCGCTACACTATACAGGCGAAAACCGAAGCACCGGAATGGGCGTTGATCGACAATCAGCAAGCACAATGGACCAAAGCCCTGGCTGGATTGATCTGCCCGGGTACCTGTCCCGGGCTCGGCCTGGATGCCCGCAGGATGCCCGCCTCTCTTTATATGGAACTGAAGGATGTATACCCCAGGGGAGGATTTACTGCGCTGGATGCAGATCTTCTCAATTTCCGCATGGTCAAGGACAAAGAGGAGACGGCTCGGATCCGCCAGGCGGCACTCATTGCTGACCAGGCATTTTTTCAAGTTTTACAAAGTGTACGGGAAGGAGTATCTGAACTGGAACTTACAGCAGAACTGGAGTACCGGATGAAACAGGGGGGAGCTCAAAACCCTTCTTTTGAAACCATCGTGGCTTTTGGAGAACGAACGGCCATGCCCCATGCCCATCCCACCCGCAGGAGGCTCAAAGCCGGAGATGCGCTGCTGTTTGATTTTGGAGCCGTGTTTGAAGGATACCGGTCCGATGCCACCCGGACCTTTTTTCTGGGAGAGCCGGGCCCGGAAATGCGCAAAATCTATTCTGTCGTGCAAAAAGCGCAGCAGGAAGCTCTTTTAGGCATCCGGCCGGGTCTTTCCGGCAGGGAGGCAGACTATCTGGCCCGAAAGGTGATCGAAATGGAAGGGTATGGCAGTTGTTTCGGCCATGGCACAGGGCATGGGGTCGGGCTGGAGATCCATGAGGATCCCAGGCTTTCGCCCAAATATGAAGGGATGCTTCCGGAGGGCTGCGTGGTCACAGTTGAACCCGGGATATACCTGGAGGGTACGGGAGGCGTCCGGATCGAAGACCTTGTCGTCCTGGACGCGGGAGGAGCCGGAAACCTCACCGGTCTGTCCAGGGAGCTTATGATCCTTTAGATGCAGCAAGATTAAAATGATCGTTTTCAGATGCAGCAGATGCAGCAGGATCAAAAATAGCTTGAAATCGGCAGCATTATCCATTATCTTTATTATAGTTTGATTTTTCGGAGGGAAAATAATGATTTTTGCAGGGGATTTCAGAAACGGAAATACATTTGAACTGGATGGACAGGTCTTTCAGATCGTTGAATTTCAGCATGTCAAGCCGGGGAAAGGCGCGGCTTTTGTAAGGACCAAGCTTAAAAATGTCATCACTGGCGCGACGGTGGAGCGGACGTTCAATCCATCCGACAAAATGCCCCGGGCGCACATTGAAAGGAAAGACATGCAATATCTTTACAGCGACGGGGATCTTTATTTCTTCATGGATGTGGAATCATACGAACAGCTGCCTGTCAACAAGGACAAGGTTGGGGATTCCCTCAAATTTGTCAAGGAGGAGATGGTCTGCAAGATCCTTTCTTTCAAGGGTAATGTATTCGGCATCGAACCTCCCACTTTCGTCGAACTGAAGATCACAGAAACCGAACCGGGCTATAAGGGAGATACTGCTACAAATGTTACCAAGCCGGCGACTGTTGAGACCGGGGCTGTGGTCAAGGTGCCTCTGTTCGTCAACCAGGGAGATGTGATCCGCATCGACACCCGTACCGGAGAATACCTGGAAAGGGCATAGATCCCGCGACATATAAACCTGCCGCTGCCTGGCACATCGCCGGCAGCTTTTTTGTTGCCTTTCTGAATAAACAGGGACAACTTGTCATATGCATTACTGAGCCTGGAATTATCCGGGCGGGGGGGGTGACAGCGTGAAAAACGGGCTGGAACAGGTCATGGGCTATCTCCCGTTGCGCCTGTGTGCAGTATTAAAAGAAGCGGCAGCTGCGGACCTGTCTGGACTGGAGGAGATCCGGCTGAGGGCGGGGAAACCCTTCATGCTCTGCACCGGGTCAGGAGACTTTTTCTTCTCAGAACATCGAAAATTTAGCTCCGTTCTTCCGGAGAAGCCGGTGATGGTGTGGCAAAATGATATCAGCAGCTGTATCAGTGCGCTGTTTGAAAATTCTGTTTATGCGCTGAACCATGAGCTCAAAAATGGATATCTGACACTGAAGGGAGGGCATCGGGCCGGGTTTTGCGGACGCGCGGTGCTAAGCGAGGGGTCCCTTGCGGGCATAAAGGAATTCAGCAGCATCAACTTCAGGATCGCCCGGGAGCACAAGGGCTGCGGATTGAAAGTTGAGCGGTTTTTAAGGACCGGACCGGGCCGGATCCAAAATGCCCTGATCATCTCTCCACCTCAGTGCGGAAAAACCACTCTGCTGCGGGACTTAGCCCGGATCCTGGGGGGTTCGGTCAAGGTAGGGATCATCGACGAACGGTCCGAAATCGCTGGTTGCGTCCACGGGATCCCCTCTTTTGATGTAGGACTAAGAACCGATATCCTTGACGGATGCCCCAAGAGACAGGGCATGGAAATATTGCTAAGAGCCATGTCTCCGGATGTCATCATCACCGATGAGATCGGGAATTCAGGAGACAGGGAAGCGCTCATGGCCGCAGTGAATGCAGGTGCGGGAGTCGTGGCTTCGGCTCACGGGTATGGGCTCGGGCCGGGGACCGGTCGCAGGGAAGTGGAGGAAATGATTGCGGGAGGGCTGTTCGGGCGGATCATTATCCTGGGGAGGTCTCAAGGTCCGGGTACTGTTGAAGAAGTGCTGGATGGCAGGGATCGTTCAGTGTTGTACCGGAGGGACGGCTATGTGGCTTGACTGGGCGGGAGGGATCCTTCTGCTTGCCGGGTCCACTCTGTCCGGAGTTGTTTTATCAAAAAGCTGCAAACTCCGGGTCAGTCAACTGGCATCTCTCCTGCTGGCACTGAATATGTTCGAAAATGAGATCCGTTTCTTGTCCACCCGCCTGGCTGAAGCTTTTTTGCATATCGGGGAAATGGCGCCTGGAGATGTTTCCGGATTCTTCGTCCGGGCAGCACAATTCATGCAAAATGAGATGCTCCCGGCCAACGAAGCCTGGCAAAGATCTGTGGACATTCATCTGCCGGCTACGGCCTTAAAGCCGGAGGACGGGGAAGTGATCAAGGAATTCGGGCGCATGCTTGGCAATACAGACATGGAGGGACAGATCAAAAACATCCGCCATGCCCGGGCCTGTATCGATGTCCAGCATGCAAAGGCGCAGGAGGAACGAAAACGCAACGAGAGTATGTACCGGGGGCTCGGGTTCCTGCTGGGCCTGACCGGATTGATACTGCTGATATGAGAGGCGCGGGCAAATGGGTGGAATCGACCTGGTTTTCAGAATTGCAGCCATCGGGATGCTGATCACGATACTTAACATGATCCTGTCCAAATCCGGCCGGGAAGAGCTTACTACGTTGGTAACCATCGTAGGGCTTGTCATCGTGCTTGGCATGGTAGTTCGCGAAGTGGAGAGCCTTTTTCAAACCGTCCGGAGCATTTTCGGTTTCCTTTAAAAACGGTAAGGAGGATGGGAATGGACATTCTGAAAATTGCCGGGATCGGCATCCTGGGCACATTCCTGGCGTTGATGCTCAAGCAGTACCGGCCGGAACTTGCTGTATTAACCGGTGCTGTCACCGGTTTGCTGATTTTCTTTATCGCAGCGTCCAAGATCGGCGGAGTTTTGGATTTTTTAAAGACCAATGCCCTGGGGACCGGGCTGGACGCGGGGCTTCTTCAGACTATGATGAAAATTACGGGGATCGCCTACATCTCCGAGTTTGCTTCCGACCTGTGCAGAGACGCCGGGGAGTCGTCCATGGCATCCAAAATCGAGATGGGAGGCCGGATCCTCATCCTGGTCATGAT
>DOHE01000267.1 GCA_003535395.1 Clostridiales bacterium
ATCAATGGGGCCCGGGGCGTATTGCTGCATGTTGTGGGCGATCCTTCGCTGGAATTGTTTGCTACCAGCCGTGTCGCGGAGGTGGTACATGAAGCGGTGGATCCGGATTGTGTCATTATCCTGGGTGTTGCCACCGATGAAAGCATGGAAAATGAAATGATGGTTACCGTCATCGCCACAGGATTTGACAGCGGTTCAGTCAGCGCAGGAAGGTCTGCCGGCTTGGGCAGTTTTACCGGCCGCAATGCAGAGGATCGCGATAAACCCAACAGGCCTGTCGGGGAGAACAAACGCCCACCCTGGGATCTTTTCAACAAATTTGAGGCGGAGCCGAGTTTGGTGAATTCTTCCGTACCTGTCAAAAAGGCGGATGCTGAACCCTCCGGAGAGGAGAATAAAGCTTCGCGGGGAGTTTTTGACGACATCGATATTCCTTCCTACATTCGTCAGCAGAAAAAAAAGTAAAGAGCTGGCGGATTCAATATATTTCCCAAGCAGCATCCACAGCCCGGGACATACCCCGGGCTGTTTGCATCAAGCATTTTCCAAGCTGACAGTGAACGACAAATTTTTTACCTTCATGCCGTTATAATTCAGGCAGGGAGGTGGACCCGCTGGAAATTTATGTGGATGTACTTTTTTTTCAAAACATGGGAATGGATTTTCTCGTGCTCTCCCTTGCGTCCAGGTTTTCCGGTATCCATTCAACAGCTGTGCGTCGGCTGGCTGCATCCGCCGCAGGTGCTTTGGCGACTGTGATCATGATGGCCATTGCCGGCACCGGTTTTGGATCCTGGATGCTCCATGTTTCACTCCAGATGGGGATACTGTGCCTGATGGTGCGCATTGCCGCAGGTCCCCAGAAGCTTAACGGGTATGGACGTCTTGCTTTTGCAGCCATGTTTTCTGGAATCGGGATGGGTGGAGTATATTTTCTCATGTTGTCCACGATGACTGCTCCGGCCGCTTCGGCATCAGACAGCGGACATTTCATTTTGGCAGCTGTCCGCTGGTGGGATATATTCTGGATATCCATGCTGGCTTATGCTTTTCTTTCTGTTTTCCAGGAAGAAATCGTTTCCCGGTGGATCCATGCCAGAGGAATGAAAAAAGTCAAAGTCGTGCTTGCGGGAAAAGAAGCCGTTTTCAAAGGATTCATCGATACCGGGAATATGCTGAGGGAGCCTGTAAGCGGCGCACCTGTTGCCCTGGCTCAGGCGGATTGTCTGGGATGCCTGTTGCCGGACAGACCCATGGAAAAAACAGTTATGGATCGTGAACTTTTACCGATTCAACCGGAGGATTGGGTCCGATACCTGGAAGCGGCTGGTCTGAAAAGCCGGATCTGTTATATCCCATATCAAACTGCGGGAAATGAAAGCGGCTTTTTTACTGCCTTCCGGCCGGATATGCTTGAAGTGGAGGGAAGGGGCCCGGTGCCTGGTGCAGTCGTCGGACTAAGTCTGAAACAGTTCTCCACGGACGGAAGTTTCAACATGATCATCGGCAGCAATATGGCTTAAATAAGGAGAAAGGGGTTGAACAGGAATGCACGGACGGAATGGCTTTCAAAGCTGGAGGGGACTGTTTGACAAGTTTGTTTTCAGGATTCGGTTGCTGCTGGGGCGGAAAAACCGGATCCATTATATCGGAGGACCGGACAATCTTCCGGCACCGCTACTGCCGGAAGAGGAAGCTGTTTTGATTGCAAAGATGGCCGAAGGAGACGAAACTACCCGGAAAATCCTGGTAGAAAGGAATTTAAGACTGGTTGTTTATATCGCACGAAAATTTGAGAATACCGGAGTTGGTGTGGAAGACCTGGTTTCCATCGGTGCGATCGGTCTGATCAAGGCCATCAACACTTTTGAGCCTGCCAAAAATATCAAACTTGCCACATATGCCTCCCGCTGCATCGAAAATGAAATATTGATGTACCTTCGGCGCAACGGAAAGACCCGTATGGAGATTTCCATCGATGAACCGCTGAATACAGACTGGGATGGAAATGAACTTCTGCTTTCGGACATCATTGGTACGGACGGGGATACGGTTCACAAGGGGTTGGACCAGGAAGTAGAGATACAGCTGCTGGATGAAGCCATGAACAAACTTCCTGTCCGCGAAAAACAAATCATGGAACTTCGGTTTGGTCTGGCCAGTGGCGCCGAAAAAACCCAGAAGGAAGTTGCAGACATGCTTGGTATTTCACAATCCTATATTTCCCGTCTGGAAAAACGCATCATTGGTAAATTAAGGAAGGAAATTGGCCGACTGGCATAAGGATGCCAAAAAGTATAATTGAGGCCTCCCTGGCAATAATGTTACTATTCGATTTCCATGGGGGTATGCCTCTTGAACAGCAAGGTTGAAATTTGCGGAGTCAATACTTCAAAGCTGCCCGTCTTAAACAATGAACAAAAAAAGGCATTGTTTGAAAGGATAAACGGGGGGGATACCGCAGCCCGGGAGGAATTCATCAACGGGAATCTTAGACTGGTACTCAGCGTTATACAGAAATTCAACAATCGGGGAGAATATGTGGACGACCTGTTTCAGGTTGGTTGTATCGGTCTGATTAAAGCCATTGACAATTTTGATACCTCTCAGAATGTCAAGTTTTCCACATATGCCGTACCCATGATCATTGGGGAGATCCGCCGCTATCTTCGGGACAACAATTCCATCCGTGTCAGCCGATCTCTGAAGGATACAGCGTATAAAGCGCTGCATGCACGTGAAAAGCTCACTTTTCAAAACGGACGGGAACCCACCATCGAAGAGATCGCAAGAGAACTGGATATGAAAAGTGAAGATGTATCCATGGCGCTGGATGCGATACAGGAACCGGTTTCTCTTTTTGATGCTGTATACCATGATGACGGGGATCCGATTCTTGTCATGGACCAGGTCAGTGATGACAAAAACCGGGATGAAAACTGGCTGGAGGAAATCACCTTGAAAGAAGCGATACGCAAGCTGGACCAGCGTGAGCGGCTGATCCTGAAACTCCGGTTTTTTCAGGGGAGAACCCAAATGGAAGTCGCACAGGAGATCGGAATTTCTCAGGCGCAGGTGTCCCGTCTTGAAAAAAATGCCTTGCAGCATATGCGCAAACACATTTAAGCTTGCTTGAATCCATGTATTTATCGCTGTAATACTACAGCAATAACATGCCAAAGGAATATTGCTGCTTGTCCGATTCATATACTTCATAATGCAGTTAAGGTGGGGGTGACGCATATGAAGCTGTCTGAATTGAGGTTGAAAGAAGTCATCAATTTAAGGGACGGAAGAAAACTCGGATTTGCCGATGATTTGGATGTGGACAGAGAAAACGGAAAGATAGGGACCCTGCTGGTCTATCCCGGAACCCGGATGACAGGCTTGTTCGGAAAACAGGAAGAGGTACGTGTCCCATGGGAAAAAGTACGATTGGTGGGGGATGATATCGTTCTTGTTGATACGGAATAAATCCAGTATAATATACGTATCGGAATGAGGTGATAAACCAGTGAAATGTCCTTACTGTGGCACCACAGATCATAAGGTGATCGATTCAAGGCCTGCGGAAGAAGGTCTGGCCATTCGCCGAAGAAGAGAATGCCCTTCCTGCGGAGGCCGTTTTACCACTTATGAGAAAATCGAAAAAATCCCGCTGATGGTTATAAAAAAAGATAATTCCAGGGAGCCTTTTGACCGGGACAAGCTGCTAAAAGGTCTCCTGAAAGCATGTGAAAAAAGACCAGTTGATGTGGAAGCCCTAGCCATCGAAATTGAGAATACGCTCTCAAATTCTCTGAAAGCGGAAGTAAACAGTGCCGAGGTGGGAGACATGGTGATGGAGCGGCTGAAAAAATTGGACGAAATCGCTTATGTACGCTTTGCTTCCGTGTACCGGCAGTTTAAGGATGTGGATTCCTTCATGCAGGAACTTGAGAAATTCAAAAAAGAAAAATAACTTTACAAGAATCTCTTAAGTCCTCTTTGGAGGACTTTTTTGAGTTTTCAGCTCAATATTTGTCCCGTCTGAATAAAAGGAGATGATCCCACATTCTCCAGTCTTATACCATTTCACCTTCAACTGGTTCAGCTTGTCCAGTAATATTTTTGAAGGAACAGCCTCATCGCCAGGTTTTGTAAAGATGACTGCATACATCGGCGCAACTGCGGTCAAAAATTCCTGGGATGTGGAAGCGGACGCCCCGTTGTTGCCAACTTTCAGGACTGTAGATGCAAGAGAGGATCCTGAACTTAAAACCTGTTTTTCTGAAACTGACTCAGCATCTCCGGTGAAGAGTATACGGGTGTTGCCATATATTACCTGTAACATGACTGAATAATCATTGAGATGGTCATATCCCGTGCTCATCGGGGCCAGGAACTTAAGCTGGACCTGAGCGCCCAGCGGCACTTCCAGACCCGCATTGGCAGTTTCCTGATTGAGGTCGGCATCGGACATAGCCGCAAGCATATTCGAAAATTCCGGGATGTCATTTCCGACCGGAGGAGCAAAAAAACGTCCAATCCTGAATTCCTTGATCAAGGCTGCCAACCCCCCGATCCTGTCGGCATCCGGATGGGAGGAAACAACAATATCCAGTTTGCGTACATTCCGGCTTCGAAGGAAAGTGATGACAGCCTGGCCAAAATCTGCAGTTCCTCCGTCAACCAGAAGTGTCTTCCCGTCCGGGGTAAATACTAACGTACATTCTCCCTCTCCCGCATCCATAAAATGAACTTCCAGCTTATTGTCTGTATCGACATTGAACTCCGGTTCAGGTGTGGGGGTTGCAGGAGCCGAGGTTAAAGGAACAGCATCTGTATGATCCAAGGTCGTATCTCCGGGATCCCTGCCATCTGTATTGCAGGCAGAAAGTCCCTGAAAAAGGATGAAGCATACTGTCAGCAGGATCGCCCGTGTTTTCTTTTTGATATCCGTCAAGAGTAACACCTCTTCAATAACTAGATTGCTTAAAGAGGACTTTGCCAGTCAAGAGGACAAAGATCCTTTGCCAGGCCTTATTATATTGTATTATCCATGATTTGAAAAGAGTGGAAATAGAGCAAAATGTTGCAAAATAGAAAATATGGTATATAATGGAAAGCATGCAAGCCCTCAAGGAAGGTGAATCTATGTTTTGTTCCGTCAAGAGTGGAGGAATTACCGGGTTGGAAGGACATGTGATCCACGTGGAAGTGGACATGTCCAATGGTCTGCCGGATTTAAGCATCGTAGGACTTGGGGATGCAGCCGTCAGGGAAGCAAGGCAGAGGGTCCGCAGTGCGATCCGAAATTCCGGCCTCGAATTTCCCCTTAAAAAGACCACGGTGAACCTTGCACCTGCCAATTTGCGAAAAGAAGGTTCTGTGTTCGATCTGGCCATGGCCATTGGCATACTGGGGGCTTCCGGTCAGGGAAACACTCATCTGCTGGGGGACATGATGTTCCTGGGAGAATTGTCTCTGGATGGTTCCTTAAGACCGGTAAGAGGTGTGTTGCCGATCGT
>DOHE01000277.1 GCA_003535395.1 Clostridiales bacterium
AAGATATCAGGGCTTCTGAAGCCATATTGGCAAATTCTTCCTTTTGCAGAATGCCGATCAGAAAATACATCAGTCCGTTGATCCCACCTGCAAGAAGGCCCACCATGGACAACCGCCCCCTCTGGTTCACCCCTTCCGCTATGAATCCGGTGATCGTCCCGGAGATCACCGCAGTTGCCATAAATTTAAACTCGTTGCCTGCAATGAAGCAAAGGGAAAAAGCCAGCATCAGATTGATGATAAATGCAAACTTCCCGCAATAGATGATCCCTGTGATCATCGCCCCCATCAATACCGGTATGGCTGCCGGTATCCCCATTTTCCCGGCAGTCCAGGACAAGACCGCTGTGATGAGCAGCGTAGTGGAAATGACGGAAAGCGACAATCGGTTGATGCTGTTATTTTGAAATTTATATCGGGTATAGGCCAGAAACAGAGAAAAGATGACAGCAATATATATAAAAAGCATACCGGCATAAGTGATATCGGGACCTTTTCCCTCATCCAGCATCCCCAAGTCCCGAAGCAGGGTGAGCTTGCTTTCTGTGACCGTATCCCCGACGCTTAGGATCCTTTCTCCTCTTAAAATCTTGAGCTGTTGAGAGGAGGATTCGTATGCCTTGTTATATGCTTCGTTCTTTTTTATTTCTGTGAGCCCGGCGTCGATCACACGCCCGGGTTTGAGCAGGGAACTGACGATGAGGTGTCCGGTTTCTGAAAGGTAGCCGTCCGGCAGCATCGATTCCATATCCGTTTTGGCCTGTTGCAGTTTCAGACTCAGATTTTCTTCCGTTGTTTCATCTTTCAGGAGGTTCGTAAGTATGGAGATCACGGAACTTTTAAGGATGTCCAGTGAATCCTCCGAGGATTGGGCGACGATATAATAGGCGGTTTCCCAGGGCAGTGTGATGTTGTACTTTTCAAAAGCATCCCTTACCAGCTGGTCGGCTGATGCATACCGGGTGACTGCCTCCTGGGTCTTTTGGGTATCCCGTATGGATTTTTTCATTACGTTGGTAAATCCATCGACCCCGGCAAACATTTCAAACACATAAGTATCATCCTGCCGCAACACCGGGGTGACTGCGTTCCGTGCTGCCTCTGCAGCCTGCCGTACTGCCTCCTAGTTGATGATATCCCGGGGTGCCGCAATATCGATCTGTGATTTTTCCCCTTCAACCAAAGCATACTTTACTGGACGGGAGGCATCATAAATCAACACAAAAAAAACCATCAGGGTGATAAGTCCGATCACTGCATCCAGAAAAGTCCGGATCAGTTTTTTATCTCTTCCTTGCTTCATAGGCTTCATAGGCCTTGATGATGCGTTGTACCAGCTCATGACGGACCACGTCCTTTTCTGTGAGTTGCACCATCCCGATGCCCTCAATATTGCGCAGGATCCGGATCACTTCCTTCAGGCCGGACCGCTTGTCCGGCGGAAGATCGATCTGGGTAATATCTCCGTTGACCACGGCCTTGGAATTGAACCCGATCCGGGTCAAAAACATCTTCATTTGCTCCGGCGTTGTATTCTGGGCCTCATCCAGGATAATAAAGGAATCATCCAGAGTGCGGCCCCGCATATAGGCCAGAGGCGCCACTTCGATCAGGCCTTTCTCAATGTGCCGCTGGTAGACTTCAAGGCCAAGCATCTCCCGCAAGGCATCATACAGGGGACGTAGATATGGGTCCACCTTGTTCTGCAGATCCCCGGGCAAAAATCCCAGTTTTTCTCCGGCTTCCACTGCCGGCCGGGTCAAAACGATGCGGTTTACCTGCTTGTTTTTAAAATCTGCGACAGCCAGAGCAACCGCCAAAAATGTTTTTCCGGTGCCTGCCGGACCGATGCCCAGGGTCACGGTGTTTTTCCGTATTTCATCCACATATTTTTTCTGTCCGTATGTTTTGGGCTTGATAGGCCGGCCGGAGGTGGTGAAACAGATGGTGTCCCCAAGGTACTGGGAGAGCTTGTCCAGCTGGTCTTCTTCCGCCAGTTCCACCAGGTAATGGATGCTTTGGGGGGTGACCGGCTGCCCCGACTTGGCTATATCTACCAGTTTTTCAATCACTGCTCCTGCCTTCCGGCAGTTTTCCTCCTCCCCTGCGATACGGATCTCCGTATCGGACAGGGTAATCCGTACATTGAATGCATCTTCCAGTAAACCGATATTCCGGTCAAACAGCCCGAAAATTTCCCTCGCCTGGTCAGCATCATCCAGTCTTACTGTCAATCATGCCCCTCCCATCCTCTGTTCGATCTCCAAATCCTCAATATACTCCAAGGTGACTGTCACCAGGGGCTTTCCTTCTGCCGTTGTTTCATACCTGACCAGTATTTTCCCCGGCTCAGCTCCGGCCGGAGCACTGGCTGCGGCCTGATCCATGGCTTTTGCCGCTGCTTTGCTTCGCGCCTCATCCAAAGGTATTTCCTTTTCAATTATACTACATTCAAAAATGTTGTCCACATTCAATTCCAAGGGCAACCGTGTTCCAAAAATCGTGATCCCATAGGTTTTCTTCACCGGATCCTCAATTTCGAAGGAAGATCCGCTGCCCCACAGTGTGAAGGTATTGCCAAATATCNNCCATCTCCTGCCGCGAATCCTTGCCATGGCATGCACCTGCCGCTCCTTCACTTCCGGCCGGATGGCAGGGATCGTCCCCTGTACCAGTACCTGTCCCCGGGTGACTGTATCGCCCGGCTTGACCAGTGCATGTCCTGCCAGTACATCCACGGAAAGGACCAGAGCATCCCCGGAGGATACGATATCACAGGGTATATCCAATGGCACTGCCCGGGGTGGTATCCTCCTTTCCGCCACCTCCACCTTAAGCAGTGTACCCTGGATTTTGACCCCAGCCCAGGAAATGCCAGGATTGCCGGTCACGATCTGTCGGGCAGCCAGCTTAAGATCCACTTGCTTCCGGCGCATACCGGGCCGAATGCCGTTCTCTTCTAAAATCTGGAGTATTTCCTGCCTTGAAACCTGGCCAGTTCCCGACACATCGATCTTCCATATGAAAGAACCGGCAAAAACCAGGCAGGCCAGACTGAGGGGGAGACCTGTTACAAGCATGATCCTCCGGCCATATTTTTTGATCAGTACCGGAAATCCTCCCCGTTTCAGGATGCGGATCCGGCTCCGGGTCTTTCTGGCGGGTTCCCGGATTTTTGAAAAGGCTGACATACAGGTAAACGCTGTGATCTCATCCCCGTCCCCGCTTTTTATTCCGAAAAGCGGTATGCCGCGCCTTGCACAGGCGTTGACCAGTTTCACCCGGTTTCGTCCCGTGATCCGGATTTGCAGCCAGCCTTTAAAAAATCGATCCAGTGCTGTCATGATCCGCTCCTTGTCCCGGTACTTTAAAACCAGCCGTCCAGTTCCAACCGGAGGATCTCCCCGCGGATGTCCAGGGCTTCCTGTGTTACATTTTCAATGTCCAGTCCTCTTCCCTCCACCCGGATGCTTCGCTTTCCTTTTCTGGTCACCAGACAGCGGGGTGTGAATTCTGAGAGACTGCCGTAATTAAACAGCTGGAGCCTGCCGTCTCCGCTTAAGGTGAGGGACGGCAGGTCCGCCAGAATATCCGGAGGAAGTCCGAGGATTTCAGATGTATGCACAGCGATGTTTTTCGTTTTTGGCGCACTCAAAGAAAAACCTCCGCGCGGCAATAAATGCCATGATCCCGTTGGAATGCATCATCTGCTGATATTATACGGGAGGGGCAGAGGTTTTATGTTCCCGAGACCGGGGTCAGGAGATTGGTCCGGATAATGGTCCCGTCATCCCGCACTGCAGGAATGATCACTTCCTCCGCCTTTTTGATTTCGATCCTGGAATAATACAGCCGTAAAGCGTCGATCAATCCTCCCGTCATGGTCAGGGCGTTCTCAAGGTTCACCGGGTCGGCGATGGCCTTGATCTCCAGGGGAAGCATGATCTGAATACCGTTTACTACGAGATAACCACTGATCGGACCGGAACTGATGGCCTTGATTTCAGAGGTAGCCACAAGGCGCTGTTCATTGATGGATATGGCCTGGATATCGGATGCCCGCATTTCATTGATGATCTTAAGCAGGTCGGTTTCAATGCTGGTGCTGAAAATACCGTCGATCTTCATAATGATCCCCTTGCCCTTCACCGCAGTCAGCCCCGCGACCATACGGGCTTCCNNTTTCACCGCAGTCAAGCCTGCTACCATCCGGGCTTCCTCGATTTCCTTGGTGAGCTGCCGGGTCACTTCATCATAATCCCCCTGGGCAAGTTTATATGTGCTGAGGTCGGACTGCAGTTCATCGATGCGCTGCCTGAGTTTCTCATTGTTGCTGCGCTCATTCAGCAGTTCGGCCAGCACTTCCTCGTTCCTCTTGTTCCGGTCGCTGAGCACAAGCCGGTTTTTGCTGATCCCCTGAAACTGCCAGGCGATAATGATCCCAAGGATAATGCATATCAGTGTCATGAACACATTTCTTGCCACATCCGATTTCAGCATTCTGTTCATCCCTCATTCTCTCCCGTTGCTTCTTCTGACTCCCCTTCTTCTGCCGCCCCTTCTTCTGCTTCTTCCCCGGCTGCTTCTTCCTCCGGGACCGCCCCATCCTGTCCGGGATCGTAATAGGAAAGACCTGAGATCAGGCGGCTGATATCATTGCTGTACCCGGGGATCAGTACCTCCTTCACCTTGCTGATCTGTATCTGTATGCTGTAATCCCTAAGATCTGCCACGATCTCACTTTCCGCCAGCGAACTGTACATCAGGTCAATATCTCCCACTGCCTTGATTTCATAGGGGACAGAATACCGGTATTTGTTGATCCGGACCGTTGGACCCGTACAAACCACTTCGCTGGCGGCAATGATCCTCTGGCCGTTTACTGAAAGCGCCTGGGCACCGGCAGTTTTCAGCACATTCAATACCGCCAGCAGATCCCGGTAATGTACGATGGAGTCATTGGGGTTCACGCGGGAACTCTGCGTTGCGTCATTGATGATCACGGACAGTCCGGGACCTTTGACTGATGTCAGTCCTGCCATAAGCTTAAGGCGATCCAGTTCGTTCATATAATCAAGGTCCTGGTTATAAAAAGTCATTTGTTTGATTTCGGTATTTTTCTGGCTTTCCAGTTCATCCACCTGCGCTTTGAGTCTTAAGCCGATTTCTTTCTCTTCCTGCAGCCTTGAAGTGTATTCCATCAAAAAATTCTCGTGATCCGGATTGGCCCTTGTTTTGAGCGCAGCGAGGGTCGCCCGGGCCTGCAAAGCGATCAGCATGCCTAAAAGCAGCATTATCAGCGATATGATCCATTTTTTTTCTTTGCCGGACATGTCATCGCCTCTTGATCTTTCAGGCGAGGCATATGCAGCGTTCCACGCCGGCCGCTGCGATTGCCCCGTCGCTGCAGGCTGTCACGACCTGCCTTAACGTCTTTTGCCTTAAATCTCCGGCGGCATAGATCCCGGGGATCTCCGTTTCCATGTTTTCACTGGTCACGATGTACCCGCCGTTTGTTTTAAGCTTCCCCTCCACCAGGGAGGTATTGGGGTCCTGGCCGATCGCCACAAACAGTGCAGAAATTTCCAGTTTTTTCGTCTGTCCGTCTTTTAGGTTGCGTAAAGAAGCCGCCTCCACTTCCATGTCCCCGTGGATCTCCTGAACGACAGAGTTCCAGATCACCTCAATATTGGGCGTACTTTGCACCTTTTCTGAAATAATATGTGCCGCTCTGAACGTATCCCTCCGGTGCACAAGATAGATCTTCCTGCAAATACGGGACAGGTACAGGGCATCTTCCGTGGCGGTATCCCCGCCGCCCACCACCATCACATCCGTTCCTTTGAAAAAAGATCCGTCGCAGGTGGCGCAATAGGAAACTCCCAGCCCGGCCAGCCGGTCTTCTCCGGTCACATCCAGCTTCCGCGGGGATGCGCCCATGCAAAGGATCAATGCCCGCGCCTGGTAAGCGCCCCGGGCGGTGATCGCAGTTTTGACCGGTCCTGTCAATCCGGCTTCCTGAACTTCTTCGTATTTGATTTCAAGGCCGAATTTTTTGGCCTGCCGTTCCATCCGCATAGCCAGTTCCATCCCGCCTGCGGGCTGCTCCAGTCCCGGATAATTCTCCACCTCATGGGCCAAAGCGATCTGTCCGCCTGAAAAAGCCTTCTCCAGCAGCAAAGCATTCATACCACCCCGCGCCAGGTAGATCCCCGCTGTCATGCCTGCCGGTCCGCCACCAATGATGATGCAATCGTACATCCTGTCCGTTCCTCCCTGAACAGCACAAAGCTCCCGGACCGGCTAAGACCGCCGTTCCGCAGTATGCTGCTGCTTTATTGCCAATGATCCTTACCCACTTATGATACACACTCCGTCATGTTCATGCAAGTGCTCTTGTGCCATCTCGTCCAATGAGATATAATATTTTTCAAATTGCCCGGGAAAGGACGGACCCATGCCGCCAATCAGCCTGTTGATCAAACCTGCATCCAGTTTGTGCAATATCCGTTGCGCTTATTGTTTTTATCACTCGATCGCCGAAAACAGAGAAATCGAATCCTACGGGGTGATGAAACTGGAAACCCTGGAACTGCTGGTTCAAAAAGCCCTGTCCACTGCTGACCAGGTCTGCGGTTTTGCTTTTCAGGGAGGGGAACCTACAGTAGCCGGACTCCCTTTTTTTCAAAAACTGATCGAATTCCAGAAAAAATACAATGTCAAGAAAGTGACGATCAGCAACAGCATCCAGACCAACGGGATCCTGATCGATGAAAAATGGGCGGCTTACCTGGCAGAAAACAATTTTTTGGTGGGTCTTTCCCTGGATGGTCCAGGAGAAATACATGACTTGAGCCGAGTGGATGTCCGGGGCCGGGGAACCTTTTCCCGGGTGATGGAGACTGTGGCTCTGTTCAACCGCTATCGCGTTGAATATAACATCCTGTTTGTTGTGAGTGCTGTCACGGCAAGACATCCCGAAAAAATATACCGGTTTTTTAAAAAGAACGGTTTTAAGTTTCTCCAGTTTATTCCCTGTCTGGATCCACTGCATGAAAAACCCGGATCCAATCCCTTTTCCCTCCGGTCCGACCGGTATGCTGATTTTCTGATCCGCCTGTTCGACCTCTGGATCGATGATTTTAAAAAAGGAGAATATGTCAGCATCCGTTGGTTTGACAACCTGGTAGGGATGCTTATGGGGCGTCCACCGGAGCAGTGCGGGATGCTGGGGCAGTGCCGGTGCCAGTTCGTGGTGGAAGCGGACGGCAGCGTTTTCCCTTGCGATTTCTATGTGATCGATGCTTGGCGCTTGGGGAATATCCATGAAATGGATCTGATGGACATGCTGGAGACAGAAACTGCCAAAAAATTCATGCAATACTCCCTTCCGGTGGATCCTAAATGCAGAGAATGCAACCATTACAGCCTTTGCCGGGGTGGGTGCCGCAGAAGCCGGGAACCGTTTTCAGAAGGCATTCCGGCACTGAATCATCATTGCACAGCCTACATGAAATTTTTTGACCATGCTGTGCCCCGAATGCAGGAGGCAGCCCGGATGCTTGCCCGGCCGAGGTAAACGCTGTGGAAAACAGGGTCCGCCGGATCACCGAACCAGTCAGCATACAATATCTGGAAACTGATGAGCATATGCAGCTGGAAGAGCATGAGCACAATTATCATGAACTGGTTTATGTAGTGCAGGGCAGCGCTCGATTCATGGTCAAAGACCGCAGGTACACCGTCGCCCCCGGGCAGGTGATCCTTCTTGGTAACATGGAAAGCCATGCTGTCACCGCATTTTCCGGGAAATATTGCCGCTACCTGCTGCTTTTGGAGCCCAGATGCCTGTCTTCTCTGCTGGAAGATACCCGGCTGTGTGCGATCTATAACCAAAGGCCCGGTCATTTCAGACATCGTGTGGACCTGTCTCCATCCGCATCGGCGGATGTACTTTCCCTCATGGGATCCATACTGCGGGAGCAGGAATCAGAAAAGGCCTTTGCCGGGGAAGCCCGAATCTGCCTTGTGAAATTGCTGTTCATCCGCATTTATCAGGACCAGCCGCAAGCTTTCCCGTTCCCGGAGAATTCCCTGATGGCGAAAACGATACTGCAGATCCAGCAGCACATCGATGTGCATTTCGAAGAGGAAATCACTCTGAAGACCCTTGCGGGTCAAAAATACATGGATATGTACCATCTGTCCAGGGGATTTAAAGAGATCACCGGGTACAGTTTTCGGGAATATCTGCTCTTAAAGCGGCTGTCCCGGGCCAAGACCCTTCTGTTCGAAACCAACAGCGGAATATCGTCCATCTGTCAGCAAAGCGGTTTTGGAAATACCAGCAATTTCATCCGGACTTTCAGAAAATATGTGGGAATGACTCCCGGCAGGTATAGAAGGGTATCCCGTGATCGTCCGTCAGCCCCCGGTCGTCCGTCAGCCCCCGGTTGAGCCTGCCTGCTCCCATGCCTCAATGTAATTTTGAAGCAACCGGTCATATTCCTGCCGGATTCTCCGGACGACAGGATGTTGTCCGGATGGCAGGATGATCTCTCCGATGCGGGAAATGGGCTGCACCTTGATGGACGTCCCGGAAAGAAATGCAGCTTCTGCCCGGCCAAGTCCTTGCCGATGCAGCAGTTTCTCCTCCACTTTAACTCCTGCGTTCCTGCAGGCTTCAAGCACATAACGGCGGGTGATTCCCGGCAGCACCGCATAAAGGGGAGAGGTGATGATGCGGTCTTCCAGCAGAAAAAACACATTTGAGCGGCTGCCTTCTGTGATATATCCGTCCCGGTTCACCAGCAGCAGTTCAAAAACCTGAAGTTGCTGCATTCGCTCCTGGACGGCCTGCTTGTAAACCAGGTCCAGCTTTTTAACAGAAGGGATGCTCCGGTCATGCAAAAACAAATCCACCGGCAATCCTTCCTCTGCTTCCTGCACAGACGGATAATAGCTCTGGCTGACATAGGCCATCAAATGCGCCGGATCTGCCGTAATGATGAATTTTACATTGCAGTGCCCCGCTCCGGCATCCCCGCCCGGGTTCCAGGCACCTGGTTGCATCCCGGCAACCTGGGTCGCCATACCTCGAAGCCGGGAGTAAATCTCTTTTCCAAATATCTGCTGAAGATCCCGGTTCGCCGTCTTTTTCACTGATTCATCCATGCGCATCAGATGATCCTCCCAAAACACGGGTACTCCCCGGATGATCCGCACCACATCATACGTAGCCTCCCCTTCCTGCATGGCTCGGATCAAACCTGGATGCAGATCCCCGATGCCGGATACAGCAAGTAGGGTCCCGTCCAGTATTGCCTCTTCTGTTGCAGCGTCCCGAAAGGGCATGTCAGACATCCTGTTTCCTCCCGTTCTCAAAATATTGGGAATACCAGAGCAAAAACATGTACACGGTCCAAATCTTGCGGCTCAAGTCCTTCCTGCCCGTTCGATGGACTTCCAGCAAAACAAGCAGTCTGTCTTCATGAAAAAAATGCCGGGCTGCCGGTGAGCGGAAAGCCTCCCGGACCTGGGTGAAGTAGGGTTCTTCCCGAAGCCAGATCCGAATGGGGGTGGGGAAACCCAGTTTCTTTCGTTGGGCTGTTTCTGCTGGAACATGCCGGGAAGCCGCTTCCCTGAGGGCAATTTTAGTTCGTTTTCCATCCACGCGGTGATGCAGCGGCAGCATGGCTGCCGTTTCAAAAACAAAACGGTCCAAAAATGGAACGCGCAGTTCCAGGGAATGGGCCATGCTCATCCGGTCCGCCTTGAGCAGAATATCCCCGGCCAGCCAGGTGTGCAAATCCACATACTGCATCTTGGTGGTATCGTCCTTTCCTTCCACCCTTTGGTAATATTCCTGTGTGATATCAAACGGCCCGGGCCCCTCCGCCTGCTGCCGGAGCAGTGACTTGCGTTCTTTTTCGTTAAATATGAATGCATTTCCTATAAAGCGCTGTTCCACATCCCTGGAGCCGCGCAGAAGGTAATTTTTCCCTTTGAACTCCAGAGGGATGAGTTTCGCGATCCCTCCCAGAAGACTGCGGATGCTCCGGGGCAAACGCTGGATGAAAGCCAGTCCGAAAGGCTCATTATAAATGGCATATCCGCCAAAAAGCTCATCGGCACCCTCCCCTGACAAAACCACTTTCACATGCTCTGCCGCCAGCTGGCTGACAAAATACAAGCCAACGCAGGAAGCATCCGCCAGGGGTTCATCCATGCAGTACTGCACGACCGGCAGCGCATCCCAGTATTCCTTTTTTCCGATCACCTTGCAGAAGTTACGGATACCGGCATATTCCGACAACTTCCGGGCGTGGTCCGCCTCGTTGTAGTCCGCATAATCAAAAGCAACGGTAAAAGTTTTATCTCCATGGAAACAGGCCGCTACATAACTTGAGTCGATACCGCTGGAAAGAAAGGAACCCACTTCTGTATCACTGACCATATGTGCCCGGATGGAATCCTGCATCACAGAGTCGATCCTGGATGCTGCCTCCCCTGCATCCAGGTTTTCCAGGGCAGTAAACCGTGGCTCCCAGTACTTTTGCGTATTCAATTTCCCTGTTTCCGGCTCAAAGAAGGCATAATGCCCCGGAAGCAGGCGGAAAACCCCTTTGAAGAAAGTTTCCGGTAAAATGGAATACTGGAATGTCAGATAACTTTCCAAAGCTTGAAGATTGACCTCCTTTTTAAAACCCGGGTGTTCCAGCATGCTTTTGATTTCCGAAGCAATGAGGATATCGTTGCCAAGAAGGCTGTAAAACAGGGGCTTGATGCCAAAATAATCCCGAGCCATAAACAGCTGGCGGCGTTTTGCATCCCAAATGCAAAACGCAAACATGCCCCGAAGATCCGTCAGCATGTTTTCCCCTTTTTCTTCATAAAGATGCAGCAGGATCTCAGAGTCGGTATGGGTCGCAAACTCATGCCCCTTGGACTGCAGGTCCTCCCGGATCTCCCGGTAATTATAGATTTCCCCGTTGAATACCAGGACCAGGCTTCCATCTTCATTTTTCAACGGCTGACAGATGTCTTCCAGGCCGATGATACTCAGTCTCCTGAATCCAAGCGCCATACCTTCATCCAGATACTTTCCCTGGTCATCCGGCCCCCGATGCCTGATCCGCTCCATCATCCGCTCAAGAAGGCTCTCCCTGTCCGCCAGGATCCCGGAAAAACCGCAAAAACCGCACATCCGCATAACCTCCGCAATTCTTAATGTCAAAAATACTGACGGCTTTATTCTATAATAACCGGTTCCACTGCAACAAGTACATTTTGCAAAAAGGATATTAAACCTCTGCCAGCAGCAATTCAGGCCATAGTTGACAGGGTACCTTCCGCCCCTTTATAATATACCACAGCGAAAGTGGATTTTAAAAAGATCATGCCGCTGTGGCTCAGGGGTAGAGCGATTCACTCGTAATGAATAGGTCGAGGGTCCGATTCCCTCCAGCGGCTCCACAAGAGGCTGTTCCCCCGGGGATCAGCCTTTTTTCTTAAATTGTATCTGCCGGGAGCAAGATCCTCTTTTGCAGCGTCTTTGTAAAGGAGACGTCATGGATGGAAAACCACGGACCGGTCCAGGACAAGGTGCACGGAGCTGAAACATTGGACAGCCTAATGGAAGCATATGGCAGTGATGTTTTGAAGATCTGCCTGATGTACCTTCGGAACCGAAGTCTGGCAGAGGATGCCTTTCAGGATACCTTCATAAAAGTGATGGGAAAGCTGGACCAGATCGAAAGTATTGAAAACATAAAAGCCTGGGTCATGCGCATTTCGGTGAATGTATGCAAAGATATGCTCAAAGGATTCTGGTGGCGGAAAGTAATGAAGAGCACACCTGCGGAAGGCTTTCGGGAACCGTCCTCCGGGCTGGACCTCGGAGCTCTGGCCGTCGGTCGCCTGCACCGCGCGGAACGGAAAAAAGCAGTTTTTGACCAGGTACAGGCTTTGCCGGAACGGTTCAGGGAAGTAGTGATCCTGTATTATTTTCAAGACTGTGATACCCAGGGAATCGCCAGGATGCTTGACCTGCCGGAGGGAACCGTAAGAAGCAGGCTGCACCGTGCCCGACAGATCCTTCAAGGCAAGCTGAAAGGATGGATGGATCAAAATGAATCCAACGAACCGTGATTATTCCCTGTCCAGGGATCCGCTGGATGAATTCAATCAATCCGCAGACATAGTGCTGAAGGGGATCGTACCGGATGCCTCACTGATGCAAAACGTCCGCCTGGCATACGCCAAAAGTCAGGATCGCGGCTCACCCCGCCCACAGGCCATGATGCGCAAATGGGCACTGGTTCCGGCAGCCGCACTGCTCACTTTTTTGCTTTTGCTGAGTGATTCCCGTTTTAATATGATAAACCTGGATAATAATCACAAAAACAACCGGGAAGTCCGGACCGGGTCTTACGGGAACGCGCCGGAACCCGCAGACAGTGCGCGGCAAAATGACAGTATCGGGGAGGAAAGCCTGAATGCAGAGACAGGGCCTGCAACCGCAGAATCCTCAAAATCAGCTGCAGATGATTTCATCCATCCGGACAATGAGGCAGCCGATGCTGCAGGCAATCAGACTTACGATGATCAGAATGCAGACGCTGCTGTCACGTCTGTTATCTCAGGCGATGCAAGTCAGGCGGATGAAGAACGGCAGGCGGATGATAAAGCACAGAGCGTGGCGGGTTCTGCTCTGGCAGAGACCTTTGCCTCTCCCAAGTCAAATCCATCTCCGTCACCGTCTCCATCTCCATCCCCATCTCCATCGCCGACTCCATCGCCGACTCCAACTCCTGCCCCATCGCCAACTTCTGCCCCCACAACGTAGCTCTCTCCTGCCCCGACGCCTTCAATTCCTGCCTCAATTCCTGCCTCAGGTCCTGCCGGTTATTCCCAGGATCCTGCCGGTTATTCCCAGGATCCT
>DOHE01000261.1 GCA_003535395.1 Clostridiales bacterium
CGGCGTCATCATGCTCACAAAGAGCTTGGCAGCGGAGTGGGCGCGATACAACATCCGGGTGAACGCCATTGCCCCGGGATACATGAGAACGGAACTGACCCGCCCGTTTTTTGAGGGCAACAGCCCCATGGTGCAGCGTTGGATGGATCTCTCTCCCATGGGCAGGCCGGGAGAGCCGGACGAACTGGGTGGAATCGCCGTGTACCTGGCTTCGGATGCTTCTTCCTTCGCCACCGGCGGCGTCTTTGTCATCGACGGGGGATATACCGCCTGGTAATAGTATTATCCATGTTGAATAGGGGGGAGGACCACGCATGAAGTCGGATAAATCACTCCAATCAGATAAGGTCCGGAGAGTGGCCATCGTGACCGGGGGAACCCGGGGGATCGGACTGGGCATCAGTCAGGCACTGCTGGAAAACGGGATGTATGTCCTTGCGATTTACCGCTCCAACAGGGAGGAAGCCCTGGAAGCGGAGAGCAAGCTGTCTCGGGCTGCCTGCCAGGCAGGAGCAGAATTCCGGGTGATGCAGGGGGACGTAAGCCGCAAAGCGGAGGCGGAACGCCTGGTGAACCTGGCGGGGGAAACCTGGGGCCGGGTGGACGTTTTGGTGAACAATGCCGGAATCTTCGATTTTTCTTTTTTGGAGGAGATGACGGAAGAATTTTTTGATAATATTATCCGGGTGAATTTAAAGAGCATGGTTTTCACCATGCAATCCGCCATTCCCTGGATGAAGCAGAACCATTACGGCCGCATTGTCAATGCCACGTCCATCTCCGGACAGCTGGCGGATGTGGGGCTGACCGCATACGCCTGTTCCAAAGCGGGGGTAAACCAGCTGACCCGGGTCTGCAGCGGGGAACTGGCCCCTTACGGCATAACAGTCAACGCATACGCCCCGGGAATTATCCACACGAGGATGACGGATGCCATGATCCGGGAGCGGGGGGATAAGCAGGTCAGGCAGATCCCGGCAGGCTGTTTTGGCAGACCGGAGGATGTGGCTGCTCTGGTGGCGTTCCTGTGCAGTGAGGAGTCGGCCTATGTTACCGGGGAAGTCATTGGGGTGGACGGCGGCATGATGAAGGTGCAGAATCCGGAGCGGGCTTATGAATATGCGTCATCCCGGAACGGCAGCTGCATGTCCGGCGAATCAACGTAACGGAAAGCAGAGCAGTCCGATCGTTACGATGATAAAACAGGCATGACAGGCATGGAGCCGGCACAGCTATAACCGGCGATGGCGTCTGCATCCATAATGAATATAGGAGATACCATGCCTGACTTGTACAACGCCATTTTCCGCAGGAAATCTATCCGTCAGTACAATATGACACCCCTGGATACACTGCAGGATATCCAGGATTTCATCGACGCTCTCACTCCAATGTTTCCGGACATCCAGGTGCATTTTGAGTATGCCGTCAGGCAGGACATCATGAATCTGCTGCCTGTCGCGGCACCGCATTACCTGGTTGCCTTTTCGGAAAAGAAAGATGGTTATCTTCTGAATATGGGATTTATGATGCAGCAAATAGACCTCTATTTGTCCTCCCGGGGTCTTGGCAGCTGCTGGTTGGGTGTGGCGCTTCCTCACTCGGAATTCCGACACAGAACACAGTTGTCCTATGTGATCATGCTTGCCTTCGGGAGACCCCAGAGTCTTTCTCATAGGCAGGATGTCCAGGAGTTTAAAAGAAAGACACCCGAAGAGATTGCATCAAGCCCGACTCCGTGGTTGGAAGCCGTGCGCCTGGCGCCATCGGCCACGAACCGGCAACCGTGGTATTTTATTGGAGACGAAAGCCATTTTCACGCCTATTGTCTGCAGCATCACCTGATCAATGCCCTCATCTATGGCAGATTGCATCAGATTGACATGGGGATCGCCTTATGTCATTTGTGGCTGGCGGTGATGCATGATGGGGGGAGAGTTGAGTTCAATAACATGGCGGGCAGACCGGAACCGCCAAAAGGATATACTTACGCTATTTCAGGTATTATCCGGCAAAATGACAGTATAGAGCTTGGGTAGCAAACTCTCGTGAAGACCATTTCTGCAAGCCTGTTCCTGCAAGTACTCCCTGGTCATTTCACAATTTTCAGATTATTTGCCAAAGTTATGATGATTCCCAGAAGAATGACAGTCATAAAGGCGATAGCGGCTGTGATGACCGCAGTATACTCGCCTTCAAAGGTTGTCAGGTGTTTGGTCAGAATCCCGATAAAAGCCCAGATCACCACCAGGGAGTGGGCTATGTTCCGGAACCTGGCCAGGAATGCGAAGGTAATCAACGTGGCAACCGCCATGACCAGCACTGTCCAGAAAGATTCAGACAGTCCGAAGCCAGTCCAGCCGACATCTACGAGAAGTGCGGCTATATTGGCGATGGCGGCGACAGATATCCAGCCCAGGTAGATGCTGATAGGGGCATGAATGAGCCAGTCTTCCCGGGCAGATATGTCTTTTCTTCTTTTCAGAGCCAGCCACAGGGATATGAGGGTGCCAAGCAGTAAGATCATAGCGGCCA
>DOHE01000024.1 GCA_003535395.1 Clostridiales bacterium
ATCCCTTTTGCAGGAGCGGGTTTTATGAATCTGGTCGCCGCTGTGTATCCGCTCTACGGCGTGCTGGGGTGCCTGTATTTTGCAGGATCCGTGCTGCAGCGCTTCCTGCACCGGATGCACCGGATGCGTCGAATGCACCGGATGCGTCGGATGCGGCATGTTCCTTGATTTTATTTTCCAGCAGTGCTAGAATGGGCATGAATCCTTAGGTGCGGAAGGTTGTATGATCCCTTTGAAATCAAATCGGCTGGCCTTTTTGTTATTGCTGGCTTCGGTGCTTGGCATGTCCGGTTTCACGCTGATGAAAATCACCGGCAACTTCGGAACGGGTGAATATTCCATGGCGGCGAAAGTTGCAGGGCATGAGAACCTTAAAACGGCCAGGATTCTTGCATCCTTCCCTTACCTTAGCGACGGACATACGGACTTTGCTGTTTTGGGGAATCAGATCATCCGGGGGGATCGGGAACAGATCCGGGCTTATGGCATGGACGGGACGGTGATTTGGACACAGGATACCGGATTCACCGGGGACATCCTGCTGACGACCGCCGGGTCCTTCCTGCTGGCAGCAGACGTGGGAGGCACTTCTTTTCTTGTGATGGACGGAAGCAGTCTTCTCATGGATAATAAAACCGAAGCTCCGATCCTCACTGCATCTGTATCCGTAAGCGGCATGACCTGCATCGTCCACGAAGTGCAAAGTGCCAGGAATGCCCTGACCGTCTATGACAGACGCGGCAGGCTGCTTTTTACCCGGTTGATCGTTGAACGATTTATAACCTTTGCTGAAGTGCTGCCGTCAGGAGACCGTATCGCCTTAAGCAGTCTTGACATCTCAGGATCTGCTGTTATCAATGACATTGAATTTCTGGACAAGGAAGGACAGTTGACCGGTCAGCGGATCACCTATGACAACACGGCCTTTTCCTGCCTGCAGCCTGTGAACACGGACCGAATCCTGGCTTCAGACAACAGCAGAGCCGTGCTGATCACTTCCGACGGGACAGAAGCCGGTTCGATGAGTGTGAAAAACGGTGAAATATCCTGTATCTATGCCGGACAAAACCGGATCATACTGGCTGGGGACACACCGGCAGGGCAGGATCTGATGCTGTTCGATGAAAGGGGGGGACANNCTGCCTCTGTCTCCCACTCATGCAGTGCTCAGCGGTGCAGCCATCATCCTGGCCGACAGCCGCTCGGTTGGATTTTTCAACCAAAAAGGAGAGTTGCAGGGAATGTATGAAACCCGCACAGATATCCGCAGGATCCTGTCCTTGGGGGATGGAAAGATCGTGGTGATCACGGGAAACAGCGTGGAGGTCGTGTCGTTATGAGTATCCTGATTGATTTGGGACTGATCGTATTTTTGCTGCTGTTTGCAGTGATCGGCTGGAAAAGGGGATTCGTCAAATCCGTGACCGGATTTGCCTCATCCATCGTATCCACGATAGTGGCCATCGTTCTGTACAAACCTTTTGCCGCGCTGATGAAGACCACACCACTCTTTGGAAGCATTCGGCAGAACATCCTTTCCAACCTGATGAAACAGCAAAGCAGTATGCTAAGCGCAGGCACCCGGTTCGAAGAGGGGGCGGAAACCATGCTTAGGGACAACCTGGGGCTGCCTGAGTTCCTCTCGGGAATGGTGAGCAAATGGGTGCCCAATCCGGCGGCGCTTGTAACCCGGCAGGAAATTGCAGAAACCATCAGCACCCACCTTGCAGGGATCGCCATCGACATCCTGAGTTTGGTGCTCATCCTGATCCTGGCCCGGGTGGGCATGATATTTGCCCGGGGCGTGCTGTCCATTTTTACAAAGCTCCCGGTCATCCATCAGGTGGACAGCATGCTGGGGTTGCTGGCTGCGGGTCTGCAGGCGTTTCTGATCCTGTTCCTGATCATGACAGCCCTTCTGTTCCTGGCTTCATCCCCATCCTTCAAGGGATTTTTTGACCTGCTGGACAGGACATGGCTCACAAAAGCGCTCTATCAGCTCAACCCTCTGGCGGGGCTGATGTTCCTGGGCTGGGGAGCTTCCTGAGGCAGGGAGAATGGGAAAATAAGAGAAATGGGCGGGAGGTTCGTTGCACCCGGACCGGTTTTCTGCTAAAATAAATGCGCCGGTCGCAAGTGTACGGAATATCCGTTCAAGACAGGTCAGGCAGGCAAAATGCGGAAGGTGGTTTTTCCCGTGAGGTTCACGAAAATGCACGGCGCTGGTAATGATTATGTTTACATCAACGGATTTGAGGAGGATGTGGTCGATCCTGCTGGATTGGCCCGTTTCGTGAGCGATCGGCATTTCGGCATCGGGTCGGATGGCCTGGTGCTGATCCTTCCCTCGGATCCCGCGGACTTTCGCATGCGCATGTTCAATCCGGACGGCTCTGAGTCGGAGATGTGCGGCAATGCCATCCGCTGCGTTGGAAAATATGTGTATGACAACCGGATGACCCAAAATAAGCGGGTCAGGGTCGAAACCCTGGCCGGGATCAAGATCCTGGATCTGATGACAGACCCCGGAAATCAGGTATCCATGGTGAGAGTCGACATGGGCACGCCGGAATTGGAGAGTGCCAGGATCCCGGTACTCCATAATGAAAACCGGTTTATTGAGAAACCGGTGGAGGTAAAGGGAAGAACTTTCAGCATGACCTGTGTGTCCATGGGAAATCCTCATGCGGTGACATTTGTGGAGGATGTGGAGAGTTTTCCGCTGGAGGAGATCGGCCCTCTCATTGAGCGGCATCCCATATTTCCGGCCCGGGTCAATGCAGAATTTGCAACTGTGCTTCATTCCGGAGAAATGGTGATGCGGGTCTGGGAGCGGGGAACCGGGGAAACCCTCGCCTGCGGGACCGGAGCCTGCGCGTCGGTGGCAGCGGCCTTCCTTACCGGCCGGGGAGACCGGAAAATGAAGGTCCGGCTAAGAGGCGGGGATCTGTTGATCGAATGGAGTGAAGAAAACGGCCATATCTTTATGACGGGACCGGCCTGTAAAGTATATGAAGGAATATTGGACAATAACGGGAGGACCTTTGATGGCGTATGTAAATGAAAATTACCTCAATGTTTCTGAAAGCTACCTTTTCAGCACGATCGCAGCCAAGATCCGGGGCTACCTGGAAGAAAATCCTGAGGCGCCGCTGATCCGGCTGGGGATCGGCGACGTGACCCTGCCTCTTCCTGCCTGTGTGCTGGAAGCGCTGCACCAGGCCACAGAAGAAATGGGCCGGAAGGAAACATTTAAGGGATACGGCCCCGAACAGGGGTATGAGTTTTTAAGAGAATGCATCGCAGAAGGGGATTATGCAGCCCGCGGCATAGTCATGGATGCGTCGGAAATATTTGTAAGCGACGGCTCCAAATGCGATACAGGGAACATACAGGAAATATTCGGGGAAGGAAATACCATCGCTATACCGGATCCGGTATACCCGGTCTATGTAGATACCAATGTCATGGCCGGAAAGGCGGGCAAACGCCTGGAAAATGGCCGTTACAGCGGCATCATGTACATTGAATGCAACCGGGAGACAGGGTTTAAGCCGGTGATCCCTGAGGGCCGGGCGGATATTGTTTACCTCTGCTACCCCAACAACCCGACGGGAACCGTTCTTGACAAAAAGGAACTGGCCGTCTGGGTGGATTATGCCCTGAAAAACAAAGTGGTCCTGCTGTATGATGCGGCCTATGAAGCATATATATCGGATAATACGATCCCACGAAGCATCTATGAGATCGACGGAGCCCGGGAATGTGCCATTGAATTTAAGAGCTTTTCCAAAACGGCGGGATTTACCGGCCTTCGCTGCGCCTATACGGTCATTCCAAAGGACCTGGTCGCCTATACCCGGAAGGGGGATGCGGTGAAGCTGCATAAATTATGGAACAGGCGGCAAAGCACCAAATTCAACGGGGTTCCGTATATTACCCAAAAAGCAGCAGCCTCGCTGTACACCGAGCAGGGGCGGAGGGAAATCGGAGAACGCATTCGTTATTATATGGGAAACGCCCGATTGATCCGGTCCAGTCTGCTTCAGTCGGGCTACGAAGTATTTGGAGGGGAGCATGCCCCCTATGTCTGGCTTAAGACCCGGGATGGCATGAGTTCCTGGGAATTCTTTGATCACCTGCTTCAAAATCTGCAGATTGCCGGCACACCGGGCAGCGGATTCGGAACCAATGGGGAAGGATATTTCCGCCTTACCGGTTTCGGAAGTTCTGAAAACACTTTGGAAGCAGCCCGCCGGCTGACGGGAGGGAAATCCATTTGAAACAGACCGGAAAGCAGCCTGCCGGAGGATCGGCCGGCTTTGGATTTGTCCGGTTGACCTGTGCAATACCGGAAACAGCCCCCGGGGACTGTTTCGGGAATACAGGGCATATGATCCGCATGCTTTCCGGAATCATGGAACACAAATCCCAGGTCGTCGTGTTTCCGGAGCTTTGCATCACCGGCTATACCTGCGGCGACCTGTTTTATCAGAACAGGCTTTTGGATGCAGCCCATGAGGCGTACCGCCGTTTGCTG